>NZ_JBSFGB010000029.1:0-126963 GCF_053596375.1 Streptomyces sp. NPDC001709
TCAAGGAACGGTCGCTTCCTTTGTACTCACCCTCTCGGGCTTTCCTCCGGGCGCTTCCCTTCGGTCTTGCGTTTCCGACTCTATCAGATCTTTTCCCGATCCGATTTCCTCGGTGCTTTCCAGGTTCCCGCTTTCGCGTTTCCCTTTCCGGCGGTTCCGACTTTATCAGAAGTTCTGAGTCGGTTTTCCCACCCGCTCCGGGCACTCGTGTCCAGCGCATGAAGTGCTGGGGTTCCCGGTTGGGCGGAGCCGTAAACGTACTGGAACGGGGCGCCCCGATGCAAATCGAGGCGCCCCGTTCGGTCGATGCATCCGACGAGCCGTCAGACCTCCACAACCACCGGCAGGATCATCGGCCTGCGGCGATAGGTGTCCGAGACCCACTTGCCGAGGGTGCGCCGGACGAGTTGCTGCAGCTGGTGCGGCTCCACGACGCCGTCCTGGGCGGACCGCTCCAGCGCTTCGGTGATCTTCGGGATGACGGCGGTGAAGGCCGAGTCCTCAATGCCGGAGCCGCGCGCCTGGACGTGCGGGCCGCCGGTGATCTTCCCGGTGGACGAGTCCACGACCACGAAGACCGAGATGATGCCCTCGTCGCCGAGGATCTTGCGGTCCTTCAGGGCCGGCTCACCGACATCGCCGACGGAGAGGCCGTCGACGTAGACGTAACCGGCCTGGACCTTGCCGGAGATCTTGGCCTTGCCCGCGACCAGGTCGACCACCACTCCGTCCTCGGCGATGACGATCCGGTCGTGCGGGACGCCCGTCAAAGCGCCCAGCTCCGCGTTGGCCCGCAGGTGGCGCCACTCACCGTGCACCGGCATCAGGTTCTTCGGGCGGCAGATGTTGTAGAAGTACAGCAGCTCGCCCGCGGACGCGTGGCCGGAAACGTGCACCTTGGCGTTGCCCTTGTGGACGACGTTGGCGCCCCAGCGGGTGAGGCCGTTGATCACGCGGTAGACCGCGTTCTCGTTACCGGGGATCAGGGAGGACGCGAGGATCACCGTGTCGCCCTCGACGATCCGGATCTGGTGGTCCCTGTTGGCCATCCTCGACAGCGCCGCCATCGGCTCGCCCTGGGAACCCGTGCAGACCAGGACCACCTCGTGGTCCGGGAGGTCGTCCAGCGTCTTGACGTCGACCACCAGGCCCGGCGGGACCTTCAGATAGCCGAGGTCCCGCGCGATGCCCATGTTGCGGACCATGGAACGGCCGACGAAGGCGACCCGGCGGCCGTACTCGTGGGCCGCGTCCAGGATCTGCTGGATGCGGTGGACGTGGCTGGCGAAGCTCGCCACGATGATCCGCTTGCGGGCGCTCGCGAAGACCTGCCGCAGGACGTTGGAGATGTCGCGCTCGTGCGGGGTGAAGCCCGGGACCTCGGCGTTCGTGGAGTCGGTGAGCAGGAGGTCGATGCCCTCCTCGCTCAGCCGGGCGAACGCGTGCAGGTCGGTGAGGCGGTTGTCCAGCGGGAGCTGGTCCATCTTGAAGTCGCCGGTGTGCACGACCATGCCGGCGGGGGTGCGGATGGCGACGGCCAGCGCGTCCGGGATGGAGTGGTTGACGGCGACGAACTCGCAATCGAAGGGGCCGATGCGCTCGCGGTTCCCCTCCGCCACCTCAAGGGTGTACGGGCGGATGCGGTGCTCCTGGAGCTTGGCCTCGATCAGGGCGAGGGTCAGCTTGGAGCCGATCAGCGGGATGTCCGGCTTCTCGCGGAGCAGGAACGGGACACCGCCGATGTGGTCCTCGTGGCCATGGGTGAGGACGATGCCCTCGATGTCGTCGAGGCGGTCCCGGATGGACGAGAAGTCCGGCAGGATCAGGTCGATTCCGGGCTGCTCCTCCTCGGGGAAGAGCACTCCGCAGTCGACGATCAGCAGGCGGCCGCCGTATTCGAAGACCGTCATGTTCCGGCCGATCTCGCCGAGGCCGCCGAGCGGGGTGACCCGCAGGCCGCCTTCGGGGAGGGGCGGAGGGGGGCCGAGTTCAGGATGCGGATGACTCAAAAGACTCTCCTCACCACACGCGCCACGTACCGGTCGGGCACGTGGCGCGTGAGACGTTCGTGCATAAGCAGTTGTCGTTGTGGGGCGCGGGCACCGGTGGCCCGCTTCTTCTGTTGATCTTCAGTTGTGAAGCTTGTGTGGTGCCAAGTCTGTTGTCAGAGCTGTACCCCGCCGGCAGCAAGATCGATCTTGAGCTGGGCGACCTCCTCGGGCGAGCACTCGACCATGGGCGAGCGCAGCGGCCCGGCGGGCAGGCCCTGGAGGGCGAGCGCGGCCTTGGTGGTCATGACGCCCTGGGTGCGGAACATGCCGGTGTAGACCGGGAGCAGCTTCTGGTGGATCTCGGTGGCCTTGACGACGTCACCGGAGACGTACGCGTCGACGAGGGCGCGCAGGTCGGGGGTGACCAGGTGGCCGACGACCGAGACGAAGCCGACCGCGCCCACCGACAGGAGGGGAAGGTTCAGCATGTCGTCGCCGGAGTACCAGGCGAGGCCTGACTGGGCGATGGCCCAGCTGGCGCGGCCGAGGTCGCCCTTGGCGTCCTTGTTGGCGACGATCCGGGGGTGCTCGGCGAGCCGGACGAGCGTCTCGGCGTTGATCGGGACGCCGCTGCGGCCGGGGATGTCGTAGAGCATGACCGGCAGCCCGGTGGCGTCGGCGACGGCCGTGAAGTGCCGGTAGAGGCCCTCCTGCGGGGGCTTGTTGTAGTACGGCGTGACGACCAGCAGGCCGTGGGCGCCGACGCGCTCCGCCTCGCGGGCCAGCTCGATGCTGTGGCGGGTGTCGTTGGTGCCGACGCCGGCCACGATGTGGGCGCGGTCGCCGACCGCCTCCAGTACGGCTCGTACGAGGTCCGATTTCTCCGCGTCGCTGGTGGTGGGGGACTCGCCGGTGGTGCCGTTGATGATCAGGCCGTCGTTGCCTGCGTCCACCAGGTGGGCGGCGAGCCGCTGCGCGCCGTCGAGGTCGAGTGCGCCGTCCGCCGTGAAGGGCGTGACCATGGCGGTGAGGACCCGCCCGAAGGGGGTCTGCGGAGTCGAGGTCGGAGCCATGGGTAACACGCTACTCGGTGCTCCATGCGTGGTCTGCCCGTGGGGTGCCGGGAAAGTCAGGACAAATGCGGATCCCGGCACTGCCTGCTCGGGGGTTCAAGCAGTGCCGGGTCCGTTTGATCAGGCTAGATGAACTTCTCTAAATGCCGCAATACGGACACTTCGCGAGGCTGATCCGTACATCCGTTCCTGGTGGGGGAACAGGGCTTCGTAGGCCTTTCTTACGGGGCCACACGCCCGTTCGCGTTGAAGGCGGCGTACGTCAGCGGCATGAGCTTGGCCCACTCCGCCTCCATCTTCTCGCCGACCATCTCGATCTCCCGCTGCGGGAAGGACGGCACCTTGGCCAGCTCGTGCTGGGTGCGCAGGCCGAGGAAGTGCATCAGGGAGCGGGCGTTGCACGTGGCGTACATCGAGGAGTACAGGCCGACGGGGAGGGCGGCACGGGCGACCTCGCGGGCGACACCCTCGGTGAGCATCTTCTGGTAGGCCCCGTACGCCTGCTCGTACGACTCCCGGAGCGTGCTGCTGACGGCCTCGTACTGGGCCGGGGTGCCCTCGACGAAGACGTACTTGCCGGGACGGCCCTCCTGCACGAGCTTGCGGTCAGTGCCGGGGACGTAGAAGACCGGCTCGAGCTCCCGGTAGCGGCCGGACTCCTCGTTGTACGACCAGCCGACGCGGTGCCGCATGAACTCGCGGAAGACGAAGATCGGGGCGCTGATGAAGAACGTCATCGAGTTGTGCTCGAACGGGCTGCCGTGCCGGTCGCGCATCAGGTAGTTGATCAGGCCCTTGGAGCGCTCGGGGTCCTTCTTCAGCTCGTCCAGGGACTGCTCGCCGGCGGTGGAGACCCGCGCGGCGAAGAGGACGTCGGCGTCCGAAGCGCTGGACTTCACCAGCTCGACGGTGACGTCACTGCGGAACGTGAGCGACTCGGGGGTGGTCACGGGGGTTGGGGTCCTTCCCATCACAGCTGTGCTTCGCGCCCACCTTACGGGGCGGCGACCCGGGCCCTGGCAGGACCTCGCCTCAAAAATCCCACCACGGATTTTTTCCGACATGGGCACCTTTTGTGTCACTCGAGCGTCTGTACCGGTGAGGCTTGGACGTTCGACCTCGAAAGGAGACGTACCGCGATGTTCCGTCGGCGCGAGCCCGTACCCTTCGCCTTCCTGGCCGAGGCGGACAGGTTCCGCAGCAATGTCACTCCCCCGCCCCGTCTGCGGGCGTCCTTCGGGGAGATAACCGGGCGCTGGCTGCTGGGACTCACCCTCGTCGCCGGGCTGGTGGGGGCCCTGATCCTCGGTATGCCGGCGATGTCCACGCCGTCCAGTACGCCGACGCAGCAGTCCCAGGCGTCCCAGGGGCACTGACTCTTCCGGCCGCCCGAGGGTGGTGAGCGGAAACAGCGGCGGATAGCCTCACCGGGCACAGCCCACGCGAGGATCGAGTGAGGACCCGCCGTGCCCCTGTCCTTCCTGACGGCCGACCGCACCTTCGAGGCCGCTACCGAGAGCGCGCTGCCGTACGACGACCGGGAGCGCTGGCGGCGCCCCTACCGTCCCGGTCCCTGGCGTGTGGGCGTGGCGGCGCTGGCGCTGTTGCTCGCCTCGTTCGTGCTGTTCGCCGCGGTGGTCATCGCCCTGACCCACTCGGTGTCCTCCTCCGCAGCGGTCTTCGCCGGGGCGCTCGTGGCCATCGCCTGGGCGCTGCGGCTGCTGCGCATGGGCGTGTGGGTGAGCGGGCGCGGACTCCGTCACGTCGGCTTCCTGGTGACGCGTACGGTGCCGTGGGCGCGGGTGGTCTCCGTGCGGACAGTGCAGCAGCCGGTGCGCTGGCTGGGGCTGCCCCGGACGGTGCAGGGGCAGGCGCTGGTGCACGTACGCAAGGACCGGGCCGCCAGTGACACGGCTCCGCTGCTGACGACCCACACGCTGGACTTCCTGGGCCGCCCGGGCGCGTTCGACCGGGCCGCGGACACCGTGGAGGCGTGGGCGGCGGAGTACGGGCGCGGGCGCGGCTGACCCAACGGCGCCGGGTGCCGGTGCGGGCTGGGGTCGGGGTCGGGGTCGGGCGCTGCTTGCGCCCCCCAAGAGGCGCGGGGGACTGCGCGACCAGGGCCCACGCGCCCACACCCGCGCACGGCCCGACACGGCTCGGCTCGGCTCGGCTCGGCGAGTGGGCGCCCCGGTCAGGCCTGGACGGGCCTTCCTTCATGCAGGGCGATAGCCCTTTGCATCGCCTTGCGCGCGCGTGGGGTGTCGTGGGCGTCGTGGTAGGCGACGGCGAGGCGGAACCAGCAGCGCCAGTCGTCGGGGGACGCCTCGGTCTCGGCCTTGCGCTTGGCGAAGACCTCGTCGGCCGAGTCGCGGTCGATCCGGCCGCTGGGCAGGCGCTTCAGCTCGTCGACCGGCAGTCCGCCCTCGGCGTCGAGTTCGGCAGCGAGGGCGTTGGCCCTGCGGACGAACTGGGTGTTCTTCCACAGGAACCACAGGCCGATGACCGGCAGGACCAGCACCGCGATCCCGAAGGTGACGGTGAGGACCGTGCCGGACTGGATGAGCATCACGCCGCGGCTGCCGACCAGGACGAAGTAGAAGACCAGGACGGCGGCCGTGACGAGGTAGGTGATCTTCGCGCGCATCAGGGAACCTGTCTCAGCCCAGGTCCAGGAAGTGTTCCAGGCCGAAGGTCAGGCCCGGAGTGGTCACCACGCGGCGCGCACCGAGCAGGATGCCCGGCATGAAACTGCTGTGGTGCAGGGAGTCATGACGGATCGTCAGGGTCTCGCCCTCGCCGCCGAGCAGCACCTCCTGGTGGGCCAGCAGGCCGCGCAGGCGGATGGCGTGGACCGGGATCCCGTCGACACTGGCGCCCCGCGCGCCGTCCAGGGCCGTGACCGTGGCGTCCGGAGCCGGGGCCGTGCCCGCCGCCCGGCGGGCCTCGGCGATGAGCTGAGCGGTGCGCGTGGCCGTACCGCTCGGAGCGTCCACCTTCTTCGGGTGGTGCAGCTCGACGACCTCGACCGACTCGAAGTACGGCGCGGCGATCTGCGCGAACTTCATGGTGAGGACGGCGCCGATGGAGAAGTTCGGCGCGATGAGCACACCGGTCTGCGGGGACTGGGCGAGCCAGCCCTTCAGCTGCGCGAGGCGCTCCTCCGTCCAGCCCGTCGTACCGACGACCGCGTGGATGCCGTGGCGCACGCAGAAGTCGAGGTTGTCCATGACGGAGTCGGGGGTGGTCAGCTCCACGGCGACCTGGGCGCCGGTCTCCACCAGCGTCTCCACTTTGTCGCCCCGGCCGAGGGTGGCGACCAGTTCCATGTCCTCGGCGGCCTCGACCGCCTTGACCGCCTCGGACCCGATCCGGCCCTTGGCGCCGAGGACCGCCACGCGCAGCTTGCTCATCTCTTGTACTTCCTTACGGGAGTGATTAGGCGACGGCGTCGTGCAGCCGTGCGGCCTGCTTGTCCTTCAGCGGGCCGATGACCGACAGCGACGGGCGCCGTCCCAGGATGTCGCGGGCGACCGAGCGGACCTCGTCCGGGGTGACCGCCGCTATCCGGTCCAGCATGTCGTCGACGGACATCTGCTCGCCCCAGCACAGCTCGCTCTTGCCGATGCGGTTCATCAGCGCGCCGGTGTCCTCCAGGCCGAGGACGGTGGAGCCCTGGAGCTGGCCGATGGCGCGGGCGATCTCGTCGTCGGTGAGGCCGTTGACGGCGACGTGGTCGAGTTCGTCGCGGCAGATCTTCAGCACGTCGTGCACCTGGCTCGGCCGGCAGCCGGCGTAGACCCCGAACAGTCCGCAGTCGGCGAAGCCGGAGGTGTACGAGTACACGCTGTAGGCGAGGCCGCGCTTCTCCCGGACCTCCTGGAAGAGGCGCGAGGACATGCCGCCGCCGAGGGCGGTGTTGAGCACGCCCATGGCCCAGCGGCGGTCGTCGGTGCGGGCGAGGCCCGGCATGCCGAGGACGACATGTGCCTGTTCGGTCTTGCGGCCGAGCAGCTCGACCTTGCCGGACGTGCGGATCGTACGGCTGCCGTCGCGGGGGGCGATGGGCCGCGCGTCGAGGTCCCGGAGGGCGCCCCCCTTCTCGAAGGCCACGCGGACCTGTCGTACGACCTTGTTGTGGTCGATGTTGCCGGCGCAGGCGACCACCAGGTGGGTGGGGTCGTAGTGCTTCTTGTAGAAGCGACGGATGCGGTCGGCGGTGAGGGCGTTGACCGTGTCGACCGTGCCGAGCACGGGGCGGCCGAGGGCGTTGCTGCCGAACATGGTGTGCGCGAACAGGTCGTGTACACAGTCGCCCGGGTCGTCCTCGGTCATCGCGATCTCTTCGAGGATCGCGCCGCGCTCGACGTCGACGTCCTCCTCGAGGATGAGCGAGCCGGTCAGCATGTCGCAGACCACGTCGATGGCGAGCGGCAGGTCGGTGTCGAGCACGCGCGCGTAGTAGCACGTGTACTCCTTCGCCGTGAACGCGTTCATCTCGCCGCCGACGGCGTCGATGGCGGAGGAGATGTCCAGCGCGCTGCGCTTGTGCGTGCCCTTGAAGAGCAGGTGCTCCAGGTAGTGCGTTGCGCCGTTCAGGGCCGGGGTCTCGTCGCGGGAGCCGACGTGTGCCCAGATGCCGAAGGTCGCGGAGCGGACCGAGGGCAGGGTCTCGGTGACGATGCGCAGGCCGCCGGGGAGGGTGGTCTTGCGGACCGTACCGATGCCGTTCTGGCCCTTGATGAGGGTTTGGGTACGGGCGACGGCCCGCGCCTCCGAAGAGGGGCGGGCCGTCACCTTGGAGCTACGGGACGTCACTTCTCGGCGTCGTCCTTGTCCGACTCGTTGCCTTCCTCGCCCTCGATCACCGGAACGAGGGAGAGCTTGCCGCGGGAGTCGATCTCGGCGATCTCGACCTGGACCTTCTGGCCCACGCCGAGGACGTCCTCGACGTTCTCCACGCGCTTGCCGCCGGCGAGCTTGCGGATCTGCGAGATGTGCAGCAGACCGTCCTTGCCGGGCAGCAGGGAGACGAACGCACCGAAGGTGGTCGTCTTGACGACCGTACCGAGGTAGCGCTCGCCGACCTCGGGCATCGTCGGGTTGGCGATGCCGTTGATCGTGGCGCGGGCGGCCTCGGCGGAGGGGCCGTCGGCGGCACCGATGTAGATCGTGCCATCGTCCTCGATGGTGATCTCGGCGCCCGTGTCCTCCTGGATCTGGTTGATCATCTTGCCCTTGGGGCCGATGACCTCGCCGATCTTGTCGACCGGGATCTTGACGGTGATGATCCGCGGGGCGTGCGGGCTCATCTCGTCGGGCCGGTCGATGGCCTCCATCATCACGTCGAGGATGTGGAGACGGGCGTCGCGGGCCTGCTTGAGGGCCGCGGCCAGGACGGAGGCCGGGATGCCGTCCAGCTTGGTGTCGAGCTGGAGGGCGGTCACGAACTCCTTGGTGCCGGCGACCTTGAAGTCCATGTCGCCGAAGGCGTCCTCCGCACCGAGGATGTCGGTGAGGGTGACGTAGTGCGTCTCGCCCTCGATCTCCTGGGAGATCAGACCCATGGCGATACCGGCGACGGGGGCCTTCAGCGGCACACCGGCGTTCAGCAGCGACATGGTGGAGGCGCAGACCGAGCCCATGGACGTCGAGCCGTTGGAGCCGAGGGCCTCGGACACCTGGCGGATCGCGTACGGGAACTCCTCGCGCGTCGGCAGCACCGGCACGAGGGCGCGCTCGGCGAGGGCGCCGTGGCCGATCTCGCGGCGCTTCGGGGAGCCGACGCGGCCGGTCTCACCGGTGGAGTACGGCGGGAAGTTGTAGTTGTGCATGTAGCGCTTGCGGGTCACCGGGGAGAGGGTGTCCAGCTGCTGCTCCATGCGGAGCATGTTGAGGGTGGTGACGCCCAGGATCTGGGTCTCGCCACGCTCGAACAGCGCGGAGCCGTGCACCCGCGGGATGGCCTCGACCTCGGCGGCGAGCGTACGGATGTCCGTCACGCCACGGCCGTCGATGCGCTTCTTCTCCTTGATGACGCGCTCACGGACCAGGGTCTTGGTCAGCGAGCGGTACGCGGCGGAGATCTCCTTCTCGCGGCCCTCGAACTCCGGCAGGAGCTTCTCGGCGGCCAGACCCTTGACGCGGTCCAGCTCGGCCTCGCGCTCCTGCTTGCCGGCGATGGTGAGCGCCTGGGCCAGCTCGGGCTTGACCGCGGCGGTCAGGGCCTCGAGGACGTCGTCCTGGTAGTCCAGGAAGATCGGGAACTCGCCGACCGGCTTGGCGGCCTTGGCGGCGAGGTCGGCCTGGGCGCGGCACAGGACCTTGATGAAGGGCTTCGCGGCCTCCAGACCGGCGGCGACGACCTCCTCGGTCGGCGCCTCGGAGCCGCCCTCGACCAGCTTGATGGTCTTCTCGGTGGCCTCGGCCTCGACCATCATGATCGCGACGTCGCCGTCCTCCAGGACGCGACCCGCGACGACCATGTCGAAGACGGCGTCCTCGAGCTCGGTGTGCGTCGGGAAGGCGACCCACTGACCACGGATCAGCGCGACGCGGACGCCGCCGATCGGGCCGGAGAAGGGCAGACCGGCCAGCTGCGTGGACGCGGACGCGGCGTTGATCGCCACGACGTCGTACAGGTGGTCGGGGTTGAGCGCCATGACCGTGCAGACGACCTGGATCTCGTTGCGCAGGCCCTTCCTGAAGGACGGGCGCAGCGGGCGGTCGATCAGGCGGCAGGTGAGGATCGCGTCCTCGCTCGGCCGGCCCTCACGGCGGAAGAAGCTGCCGGGGATCTTCCCGGCGGCGTACATCCGCTCCTCGACGTCCACCGTGAGCGGGAAGAAGTCGAGCTGGTCCTTGGGGTTCTTGGAGGCGGTGGTGGCCGACAGCACCATGGTGTCGTCGTCCAGGTACGCCACGGCGGAACCGGCGGCCTGCTTGGCCAGGCGGCCCGTCTCGAAGCGGATGGTGCGGGTGCCGAAGGCGCCGTTGTCGATGACGGCCTCGGCGTAGTGGGTCTCGTTCTCCACTAGCGTTTTCTCCGTTACATATCGTCTTTCGTCCCTTGGCTGCCCGTGTGGCAGGGGGACGGTGGTGGAGAAGCGCGCCGTCTGGTGCGGGCCGGTCTTCGATCGAAGCACCCGGGGCTCACTTCCCCCCGGGGGCCACTACCGAGGACCGGCGGCGGCGAGGTGCGCTTCTCCTCGTTCTGTGTTGTACGTCGTTCTGTGTCGTACGTCGTTCTGTGTCGTACGTCGTTCTGTGTCGTACGTATTGCGTTGTGCTACCACACTACAAAGCGTCAGTGACACTCCGCACGTTTCCGCATGTACGACGAAGGGAGCGGTCCCCGGGTGCTACCGGGAACCGCTCCCTTCACGGCGTCTTACTTGGCGCCGGCCGCACCGCGGCGGATGCCGAGGCGGTCGACCAGCGTACGGAAGCGCTGGATGTCCTTCTTCGCCAGGTACTGCAGGAGGCGACGGCGCTGACCGACCAGGATCAGCAGGCCACGACGGGAGTGGTGGTCGTGCTTGTGGGTCTTGAGGTGCTCCGTCAGGTCGGAGATCCGACGGGAGAGCAGAGCGACCTGGACCTCGGGGGAGCCGGTGTCACCCTCCTTGGTACCGAACTCGGCGATGATCTGCTTCTTCGTAGCGGCGTCGAGCGACACGCGTACTCCTCATAGTCTGTGAGTGGCCACCGAGCGCCCCCGGTCTTCGTCTCGGGGGAGCTTCCGTAACTCGGGAGCCGGGGATCCGCTGGGCGCGGCCTCCGGAACCGTCCTTCAGGGGGCTCCGGGGGTGCGTACACAAACGGCCGTCACTCAGGGTACCAGCACGCTTCGGCCGTCTGTGTCACCGGTTGCGCTGGGCGTTCCATACCAGGAGGGCCACGATCACGACGACCAGGACGATGACGGATATCCATACGAAGCCGCCGCCGGACCCGTGGCTCCCAGAGTGGTGGTAGCTGTGGGAATAGCTGCCGTGGTAGCTGCTGTGATAACCGCCGCCCCGGCCGCCGCCCAGGGCGAGTACGTCGGCGGGCGGCAGGGACCACGGGGCAGTGACAGGCATGCTCATGATCGGGACATTACGTGGGCATTGCATGGCATGAGCACGCCCGTTGCACGCCCGTGACGAAACCTCCGCTCCCTGGGCACAAGCGGTCGCCGGTCCGCCCCGCGTGTCCGGCCGAAGTCCTTCCTACGGGCGTTGACCAGGCCGTTTCACAGTACGCGCGCGTGGCCTCCCAGTAGGGTGACGATCGCAACGCAGTCCGTATTGCCGAAGGGGGCCGCTTCACCATGGCCGAGACACAGGGCACGAGCGCCGGCACACCGGCGCCGGAATCGCAGGATGACGTCAAGGCGCGCAAGGAGCGGGAGCGGGACGAGCTGTACGCGCTCGACATCTCCGGCGTGGAGTGGCAGAGCGCGCCCGGTACGGAGGAGCACGAGGAGCGGGTCGAGATCGCGTACCTGCCCGGCGGGGCGGTGGCGATGCGCTCCTCCCTCGACCACGACACCGTGCTGCGCTACACCGAGGCGGAGTGGCGGGCGTTCGTGCTGGGGGCACGGGACGGCGAGTTCGATCTGGAGCCGACGGAACGGAATGGGGGGCTCGCGGCGCAGTAGCGGTGGGCGCTCGCGGCGGAGTAGCGGTGGGCAAGAAAAGGGCGGCACGTGTACGTGCCGCCCTTTGTCCTTCAGTGTTTCAGCCCCGCGCTGCCCACTCCGATCACCGAGAGCACCGGGTTCTTCGGATGAACGACGTCGCGTGCCAGCACGCGACGGGCGAAGAAGGCGTGTCCCTGTTCGTACAGGATGTCCGACTGCTCCGGGTCGCCGAGTTCACCCTCGTCGTCCGCCGGGAGATGGAACAGCAGGTACGGGGTCTCCTTGTCGGTCCGGGGGTTCCAGTCCACCACGGCGGCCGGCTGGACGTCGTCCTCGGTGCTACGGAAAATGATCAGGTCGTCACCGTTCATGCGGACGGGGACGACCTGCTGGAAGAGCCGGCCCACGAACTTGGTCACGGCTGTGCCCTTCTTGAGGTCGAAGGCCGTGATCTGGTTCTCCGGCTTCCTGGTGACGTCGTCGGTGTCCTTGCTCATGACGAAGACCCGGTCGCGGCTGACCACCATGCCGTAGCACTTGTCGACGGCGTCGAAGAAGCCCTCGACGTTGCCGCCACACTGGGGGTCGTAGCCGTTCATCGAGATGGTGGCCAGCCGCTCACCGCTCTTCGGATCCAGAGTGATCAGGTCCGTGACCCGGTAGTCCCCCGCCTCGACGGCGATCACCGGCGGGTCGGCGGACGGCAGGTAGATGCTCCGCAGACCGTTGCTGACCGAGTAGCGCCACAGGACCTTGCCACTGCGCGGCTCGAGCTTCTCCACCCGGTAGGTGGCGTCGCTGGAGTCGCCACACTTGACGAGGGCCAGCAGAGCCCTGCCACCGGCATAGGCCGAGTCATGGCACTGGGACGTGGCGGACGTGTTCCACAGCCGCTTGCCGCTGTGCATGTCGTACGCCACCGACCCATCACCCCAGGCGACGGCCATGACGCCCCGGGTCAGGGAGATGTTGGTGCTGGTGATGGAGGCGGCGTCGGCCGCCGGCATCTTCTCCTGCCAGAGCTTCTTGCCGGTGTCGAGGTCGACCATGACCACCTCGTCACAGGCACCGGCCTGGGGGTTGTCGGTGTGTCCGGGCTCGACAACGACGGCGGTCCGGCCGTCGGCGGTGACGTCTCGGCTGACGGCACAGACGTGGCCGCCGAGTTGGAGGGTCCATGCCTTCGCGTCCCAGTCGGGGTGGGGCTCGATCTTGTAACCCTCGATGCGGTCGGCGAAGGTCCGCGCGACGATCTTGCCCGTGGCCCAGGTGGCGGGCGCGAACAGCTGCTGCTTGCCGGTGAGGCCGCCTTGGTTGTGCTGGACGACGACCTGGCCCTCCGGTGAGACGGGGGCCTTCTCCACGGTCTCGCGTATGGCGTCCGGGGCCTGCTTGACCGCCTTGGGGTCGGTGCGCCCCTTCGTCCGGTCGGCCGAGTGGTACCAGAACAGACCCGCGCCAAGGCAGACGACGGCGGCTACCACCGCGGCGACCGCGCCGAGTATGCGTCTGCGGCGCCTGTTCCGCGACTGGTCGGCCGCCGGCGCCGACTGGGCATGCATGGACGGGGGCGGGCCGAAGCTCACGCTGCTGAATCCTTCTCTTCGCTGCCGCTGATGGGATCAGGAGTCGACGAGGTCGGCCCGGGTCACTTGCTGGTCATCGCGCGGGCCGTCGCGTACACGTCGAACACGGCGAGCGCGAGGGGGACCAGTGTCAGGAGCACGAAGCCTTCGATGATCTCCAGGAAGCGGCCCCAGAAGGGGCTGAGACCCTGGCGCGGGACGATGAGACCCAGGGCTGCCACGAGGGCCGCCCCGGCTGCGATGGCCGCGGTGAGCCAGATCGCACGGATGTCGAGGCCGGAGCGGTCTCCGGTGAGTGCCTCGCGCAGCACGGAGTGTGGTGGGTTGAGCGCCAGGCCGAGACCGAGCAGGACGAGTGAGCCGAGTCCGGCCGCCAGGAGGGGGGCGACCTGCCCGGTGTAGCGGAAGAGCTGGGCGCGCATGAGCAGCGCCACGGCCGTCGCGCAGGCGAGCAGTTGGGCCCAGACGTCGTCGGAGAATCCGAGCACCGCGCAGGAGGCGAGCGCGGTGAGCGCGCAGCCGCCGACGAGCCCGACCAGGATCTCGTGGCCGCGGCGGGCCTGGGCCTCGATCCGCCTGATGTCGACCGGCTCCTGCACGGCGGTCTCCGTGCCGTAGACGCTGCTCTGGGCGGAGTTCGGCGGGTCGAAGCCGATGGGCAGCCGGGCGAAGCGCATGGACAGTCCCGGCAGGAAGGCCAGGCCGGCCACCGCGACCGGCGCGCACAGGGCGGCGATCTCCTTCGGTGTCCAGTGCACGAGGATCGCCGTGAAGACGGTGATCAGGCCGATCGCGGACGCGACGACGAAGGCGACGAACGGGGCGTCCCCGCCCGGTGTGCACAGCGTCAGGATGACAGAGGCGAGCAGGACCGCCGCGCAGGCGAGCAGGAACTGCAGTTTGCCGATTCCCTGGCCGTGGGCGAGAGAGAGGAGTCCCGATCCGGCAACGCCCACGTTGGGAAGAGCGCCGAGGCCCAGCGCTGTCGCCGAGCCCCGGTCGTCGTAGACCCGGCCCCGAACGGCGGCGAAGACCACGAGGAGCACTCCGGAGACGCCCGCGAGTATCCCGGGCAGGCTGTGCATGTCGTGCCGGGGATCGGCGTTCCAGGCGACGAAGGCGAGCAGGGTCGACAGGACGCCCGCGCCCGCGAGTCCCGCGGCGCGGGTGAGGTCGCCGCCCCACAGAGTGCGGTGACGGGTCACCGCCGAGGCGACCGCCTCGGAGACGTCGTCGAAGACGGCGGGCGGCAACGACTCGGAGAAGGGGCGCAGCGTGAGCAGTTCGCCGTCGAGAATCCGTTGTGCGGCAAAGGAGCGTGCGCTGTCGAGAACGGTGCCGTCCCTGCGTACGAGGTGGTAGCCGACCGGCGCACCTTCGGCGGGGCTCTGCCGGGAGAGCCGGAGGATCTCCGGGTAGATGTCGGCGACCGGGATGTCGTCGGGCAGCGCCACGTCGATCCGGCTGTCGGGCGCGACGATCGTGACCCGGCAGAAACCGAGCCCCGACCCCGCCCCCGAGCCGGGCACCGCTGTGCCCGTGGCTGTCGTGCTCACCTTGTGCTCCCCCTCAGTGATGGTTCTGCGCCCGTGATGTGAGAATCCTGCGTCTTTCCCCGGCCGGGACCGCCGGAGGGTGACGCGAAGGGCGCCACCGGGCTCCGCCAGGGGCGGCGTGCGGTGACGCCTCGCACGGAATACCCCGGTTCGCGGGGTGTGTTCGCGTGTGCTCGAGCGAACACCCGGCACCCTACCGCGCACCGGTCACACATGGAGTCAGTAGGATCACGCGGCGGCCTGCGTCCGTCCATCAACGGGGGGCGGACCTCATTCTTGCGGCCCGGCAAAGGAATTGGGGAGCAGTGAGTCACATCGTCGTGAAGCGCCCGCCTCGGGCGCTGCCGTCCGAAGTGCCCACAGAAGAGGTCGTTCTCCAACCTCCCCCGGAATTGCCCCGGGGGCCGCAGGAGAGCGTCCTCATGCAGTTGCTGCCGACGCTCGGCATGGGTGGCTCGGTGGTCTTCTTCTTCACGAACGGACAGCCGTTCATGAAGATCATGGGCATGGTGATGATCGCCTCCACAGTCGCCATGTCCATCGCCATGGTGGTCCGCTTCCGGCGGGGTTCCCAGGGGCAACTCGCCGACGTGCGGCGCGACTACATGCGGTATCTGTCACAGACCCGGCGCGCGGCGGTGGACACCGCGAAGGCACAGCGCGACGCGCAGTACTACCTGCACCCCTCACCCGACCAGCTGTGGGCGCTGGTCGCCGAGGGCAGCCGGGTGTGGGAACGCAGGCCGGGCGACGAGGACTTCGCCCAGGTGCGCATCGGGCTGGGGGCCCAGGAGCTGGCCACGCCGCTCGTCGCCCCCGAGACCGGCCCGGCCGGCCGGCTGGAACCGCTCACGGCGGGGGCCGTGCAGCGTTTCCTCGACGTCCACGGCACCCTCAACGACCTGCCGATGGCCGTGTCGCTGCGCGCCTTCTACCACGTCACCGTCAGCGGTGACGGCGAATCCGTGCGCTCCTGTGTCCGTGCCCTGACCGGCTCGCTGGCCGCGCTGCACTCTCCGCAGGATCTGGTCCTCGCCGTGGCGGCCGGACCCGACACGCTCCCGCAGTGGGAGTGGGCCAAGTGGCTGCCACACGCCCAGGCGGCCGGCGCCGTGGACGGAGCGGGCGTCCGCCGGCTGATCAGCCCTGACGCCCGCGATCTGGAAAGCCTGCTGGCCGCTCGCCTCTCCGGCCGGCCGCGATTCCACCCGGGTGCCGCGCCGCTCCTGGACGAGCCCCACATCGTCGTCGTCCTCGACGGTGTCTCCCTGCCGCCGGACTCCGTGCTGGCCAACCTCGAAGGGCTGCAGGGCGTCACCGTCATCGAGGTGGTGCCCGGTGAACCCACCGCCGCACGCGGCGACCTCGCGGTCGTCGTACGGCCCACCACGCTGCGTCTGGAGTCGGCGGGCGGTGAGGTCTACGAGGGCACGCCGGACGCCCTGTCCTACGAGTCCGCCGAGGCCCTGGCCCGGCAGCTGGCCCCGCTGCGCCTCGCCTCCGGCGGTGACGACGACGAACCCCTGCTCGCCAACCTGGAGTTCACCGACCTGCTGAACCTCGGGGACGCGGCGTCCGTCGACCCCCAGCGCACCTGGCGGCCGCGCGGGCTGGCCGAGCGGTTGCGGGTGCCGATCGGTGTCGGCGTGGACGGCCGTCCCGTGATGCTGGACCTCAAGGAGGCCGCGCAGGAGGGCATGGGCCCGCACGGCCTGTGCGTGGGAGCCACCGGCTCCGGCAAGTCGGAACTGCTGCGCACGCTCGTGCTCGGGCTGGCGGTGACCCATTCCTCCGAGACGCTGAACTTCGTCCTCGCCGACTTCAAGGGCGGTGCGACGTTCGCCGGCATGGCGCAGATGCCGCACGTGGCGGCGGTCATCACCAACCTGGCCGACGACCTCACCCTGGTCGACCGCATGGGCGACTCGATCCGCGGCGAGCTGAACCGCCGTCAGGAGATGCTGCGCGACGCGGGCAACTACGCCAACATCCATGACTACGAGAAGGCCCGCGCGGCCGGCGCCCCGCTCCAGCCGATCCCGTCCCTCGTCCTGGTCATCGACGAGTTCAGCGAGCTGCTGACCGCGAAGCCGGACTTCATCGAGATGTTCGTGCAGATCGGCCGTATCGGCCGTTCGCTGGGCGTGCACCTGCTGCTGGCCTCGCAGCGTCTGGAGGAGGGCCGCCTGCGCGGCCTGGAGACGTACCTGTCGTACCGGATCGGCCTGCGCACCTTCTCCGCGGCCGAGTCCCGTGCGGCACTCGGGGTCCCCGACGCCTATGAACTCCCCAACGTCCCGGGATCCGGCTTCCTGAAGTTCGGCACGGACGAGATGGTGCGCTTCAAGGCGGCGTACGTCTCCGGCGTGTACCGCTCCGGGAACAGGCAGGCCACCTCGGACGGGGGGTCGCTGCCCGTCGACCGGCGCCCGGTGCTGTTCACGGCCAGGGAGGTGCCCGTGCAGTACGCACCGGCGCCGCAGCAGCGGACGGAGCCGACGTCACAGGTCGACGACGCCCTCGCGGACACGGTGCTCGACGTGATCGTGCGCCGGCTGGAGGCACAGGGGCCCGCCGCGCACCGGGTGTGGCTGCCGCCGCTGGACAGCCCTCCTTCGCTGGACGGGCTGCTGCCCAAGCTCACGGCCGTGCCGGAACGGGGACTCACGCAGCCCGGATACGAGGGCGCAGGACGCCTCGTCGTCCCCGCGGGCCTGGTCGACAAGCCGTACGAACAGCGCCGTGAGCCCCTGTGGCTCGACTTCTCCGGGGCCGCGGGCCATCTGCAGATCCTCGGCGGCCCGCAGTCCGGTAAGTCCACCCTGCTGAGGTCGCTGATCTGCTCCTTCGCGCTGACACACACCCCGTACGAGGTGCAGTTCTACGGACTGGACTTCGGTGGCGGCTCCATGGTGGCGGTGGCCGGCCTGCCGCACGTCGGCGGTGTCGCCTCCCGGCTGGACCCGGAGCGGGTACGGCGTACGGTGTCGGAGGTGTACGGCGTACTGCGGCGCCGGGAGGAGTACTTCCGGTCGTCGGGCATCGCCTCGATCGCGGACTTCCGCGCCCGTCGGGCACGCGGCGACATCTCGGTCACCGACCAGCCGTGGGGCGACGTGTTCCTGGTGATCGACGGCTGGGGCAACTTCCGTTCGGACTACGAGAGCCTGGAACCGGCCATCCTCGAGATCGCCTCACGCGGCCTCGGCTACGGCATCCACCTGATCCTTACGGCATCACGCTCGATGGAGGTCCGGGCAAACCTCAAGGACCACCTGATGAACCGCCTCGAACTGCGGCTCGGCGACACCATGGACTCCGAGATCGACCGCAAGGTGGCGGCGAACGTTCCGGCGGGGGTGCCGGGGCGCGGTGTGTCGCCGCAGAAGCTGCACTTCATGGCGGCGGTGCCGAGAATTGACGGCCTGACGTCCGACACGGACCTGGCCGACGCGACGGCAGCCCTGGCGGCCGAGGTCTCCCGGCACTGGCAAGCTCCCGGGGCACCGCAGGTGCGGCTCCTGCCCCGGGAGCTCCCCGCGGAGCAGCTGCCCCCGGGCGACCACCTCCCCCAGCACGGCATCGCCTTCGCCCTCGACGAGGAAAACCTCGAACCCGTCTTCGTCGACTTCGAACAGGACCCCTTCTTCCTGGTCTTCGGCGAGAGCGAGTCGGGCAAGTCGAACCTGCTGCGGCTGCTCATCGCACAGCTGACGCAGCGCTATGCGGGCGACGAGGCGAAGTTCTTCGTGGTCGACAACCGGCGCTCCCTGCTGGACGTGACCCCTGCCTCACACCTGGCCGAGTACATCCCCATGTCCAACGCCATGGACCACCACATGGTGGCCCTCGCCGACCTGATGAAGCGGCGCACGCCCACTGCCGACGTCACGGCCCAGCAGCTGCGGGAGCGGAGCTGGTGGCAGGGTCCGACGGTGTACGTGGTCGTCGACGACTACGACCTGGTGTCGACATCCAGCGGCAACCCGTTGGGCGGTCTCGCCGAGCTGCTGCCGTTCGCCCGTGATGTCGGCGTGCGGTTCATCATCGCGCGGTCGACGGCCGGGGCGGGACGGGCCTCTTTCGAGCCGTTCATGCAGCGGATGACGGAGCTGGGCGCGCAAGGCGTGGTGCTGGCCGGTGACCCGAGCGAAGGGGACCTCCTCGCCGGGGTGCGGCCACGGCCGATGCCGGCGGGGCGGGGCGTCTTCGTCTCGCGTAGGCGGGGGAAGATGCTGGTGCAGACGGGGTTGGTCAGCGTCGATTACTGAGTGAGGCGCAGGCGCTCAGCGGCCGCAGCGGCTGACGGGGCGGGAGCCGGACGCGTGTGTCCGGCTCCCGCCCTTGCCTTATCGCCGCCGCCGCATGGAATGGGCGGCAAAGGCCGGCGCCTCAGGGCCGCCCACCGCCGGTGGCGGGCCACACTTGGCGCGAGCTCAGGCTTGCCACCAGGGTGCTGGAGAAGCTCCGGGCGGTGTCGATCGAGCCGTGGCAGGATCCCGCGCTGCCGGCTCAGCAGCGTCCGGTCACAGCTTGAACACTCCGCGCCAGGTCCATCCAGCGTCGAGAACCGTGTTCCGCAAGGGATCCCGCATGTTCCGCGAGTCGAACTGGATCACCTTGCGCCGACGGCCGTCCGGGCCACGCTCGTACGTCCACTGTCGCTGGACGTACGGACCACGGCTCCACTGGCGCGACAAACCTCGCCGCGGGGGGTTGCCGACCAAGGCGACGTCCCGTACCTCGTCGAGGACATGTACCTCACGCTCGGCAGGGACGAAGCGCATGCGGGTCTTCATGGTCCGCTCCACCTTATTGGCGGAGAGTGCGTCGCCATAGTAGGGCAGCCGGTTCGCCGATCCCGGTAACGGGCCCAACTGTTCCGAAGAAAGCCCATCATCGTGCCACGGCCCCGGTGTCCGGACGAACGGTGCGGACGAACTCCTGGAAGTCCTGCAGAACGGCGTCGTGCTGCGCTGCGGTGGCAGTCAGGGCCAGTCTGGTCAGCGCGCGCTTGTGCGGGTCCTCGACGTCCACCAGGGAAAGGTACACCTGGGACTGGACGAGGTCGCGGCGCGCTTCCCCGACGACGGCCGAGAAGGCCACTCCGGGGTCACCGATCCCGTCGGGACGGGCGGGGAGCCAGCCCTCGGGCAGCCGGAACTCGATCCTCCTTCTCGATCGTCGCGGCCGCGGCTCGATTCCGGGCCGGAGAGGACACGAGATCCTTCTGGCCGCCACCCAACCCCGAAGATCCCGCGCCCCCGCTGGTCGCCAAGGTGCAAAACGGGGGTGGGCGCCTCCCGCGCGTGCCCACCCCCGCTGTCTCTGCTACGCGTGCCTCACTCGAAGTAGCTGGCGCCCTTGAGGTCGCCACCGCGGTAGTCACCGCCGGCTGCGTGCACGCGGTGCGTGATGGAGAGCAGCGCCTGGTGGATGCCAGTGGCGTGCTCGTCCCACTTCTTCGACTTGCGCTGGAAGGCGTCGTACGCCTCACCGCTCCAGCCTTCGGCCACGTCGAGGACGCCCTTCTTCAGAGCGGTCAGGTCGTCCTCGAGCTGCTTGGCCACGTTGCCGAGCTCAGTGGCGAGCGCGTCCAGGGCGCCGTACTTGACGGACAGATCCTGGTAATGCGGTGTGCCGGTCATGTCTTCCTCTTCCCTTGGGGCCCGTCAGTACAGGTTCAGCGCCGAGGTGCCCGCGCCGGCGTCCACCTCGATCTTGGAGATCGTCGAGTGGAGTTCGTCCTCGAGCTTGGTCTTGTCGCTCTTGTTGAGGCGGACGCCCTCGAGGAAGTCCTCGAGCATGCGCCCGATGGCGGCCATGTGCTGGTTGATCTCGTGCTGCTTGCCCTTGAACGCGTTGGCACCGTGGCCCGTCCAGTTGGCCTCGATCATGTCGATCGTGCCCTGGAGCCTGCCGAGCTGCTTCTTGACGGACTCGTACCGGTCGATGACGTTCGTCTGGAGCTTTTGTGCGTGATCGTCTTGAAACTTGCGGCCATCAGCCATTTCGGCACTCCCCTTCGTGAGAGCTGTACTTCGTCTTGACTGGGCGTCACCGGGTGGTGGCGCCTTTTCTGTGAGCCGTCAGGCGCGTCGTCGTGACCGGATGACGGCGAAGGCTGCGCCGCCGATCACCACGAGCGCGGCGACCGCGCCGACGGCCACCCAGGGCAGGGCACCGCCGGACGACTTCGAGGTTGCTCCGGTCGCCGAAGTCTGGCCGCCCGAGGAGGACTTGGCGGGCGGCGAGGAGGCGGAGGGCGAAGCCCCGTTGTTGCCGACCGAGTTCTCCTTGGCGAGCGGATCGACGTTCGCAGGGCCCGGGTTGTAGTTCGGGTTCTCCAGCACCATGCGGGGGCGGAGGAGGCCGTAGCCGAGGTAGTTGCTGGGCGTGTCCTTGGGCCAGTCCCGGCCGGCGGTGTCGATCAGCGAGCGGAGCACCTGATCGGCGGTCCAGTTGGGGTGGGCGGACCAGATCAGGGCGGCGGAGGCGGAGGCTACGGCGGAGGCCATACTGGTTCCGTTCCCGTGGACGCAGTAAGAATGGAAGGTCGCGTCACACCATGCGGGCACGTCGACACCGGGGGCGGCGAGATCGACGTAGCGCCCGTGGGTCGAGAACTTGCCCACCGTACCGGTCTTGTCGGAGGCAGAGACGCCGACGACATAGGGATACGACACCGGGTATCCGGCGTTGTTCTTCGTTTTGGCGTCGTTCCCTTCCGCAGCGAACATCAACTTGCCCTTGGAAGCCGCGTACTTGATAGCTGCCTCTTCGTCGTCATAGCTGATGTCGTCCCCGAAGGACATGTTGATGATCTTCGCGTCACTGTCGGCGATGGCCTTGATCACCGCTCCCACACGAGGAGCCTTGTTCTCCTCAGATAGCGAGAGCCCGCGAAGGGCGACACGATAGGGCACGACTTTGGCGCCTGGGGCCAGGCCTTTCAGTCCTCCGCCGGCACCCGTACCGGCGATGATTTCGGCCATCGTGGTGCCGTGGCCATTGAAGTCCTTCGTGGCCCCGTAGGCGGCGGATTTCGGTACTTCGGCGGCCAGCACCTGCCCCCTGAGGGACGGGGTCGACGGATTGACGCCCGTGTCAACGACCGCGACCTTGACGCCCTTACCCGTGCTCACCTTCCACATTTCGGCGGCCTTCATGGCCGACAGGTACCACTGCTGTGACTGGACGTCGGCGGCCGCCGCGCCGGGGGCCAGGCCCACCGGCAGAGCCATCAGTGCGCCGAGTGCTGCGCATACGGCGGTCACTCGTCTCGTGCTCGCTGACAACATGCCTCTCGTACGTCCTCGCTTCATCTGTCTTTACTCGGTCTCCGGCGCCTGCTGCCGGCGCGACGGCTTCCTGCCGCCGTCCCGTGCGGAGCCTCGCTTGACCGCGGAGGCGCGGTTGGGGACGTTCTCACCGGAGGCGCGAACGCGGCTACTCGCCGTCGATGCCTTGCCGTCGGACGTCCCGACCACACCGCCAGTAGGCATGACAGGCTTGCGCGACGCCTGTCCGTCGCCGCTTTCCTGCTCGGGCATCCTGATCACCCCACGCTGCCCGGGCCGCTCAATGACGCGCGGGTTGCGGGAAGCAGTCTCGCCGCCGACGACCGTGCCACGCGGCACCTTGGAGCCGTTCACGGCCTGTGCAGGCGGCGTGGTCGGCCTCCCGCCGACGACACCGCTGGTGCGCGCTGCTCCGGTCTGACCCGTACCGCCCATGCGCTCGGGGGGCACGCCGATGGTCCTCGGCGTTCCGCCGACGACACTACGGCCGACCGGGGCCTGACCCACGGGCGCCCTGCCCACGGGCGCCTCTCCCAAGGGCGCTTGGCCCACGGGCGTCTTGCCGACCGGTGACACAGGACCACGCGCTCCCGCCTGGCCCGCGGGCTCTTCCACGGGGCCGACAGGGCCGCGTCCTGTGCCGCCACCGCCCCGGGATGAACCACCAGCAGGAGGAGCCATACGCGGTGGCGCCACGACCGGGCCTCGGGACCCGCCCACTCCGCCGCGCCCCATGGGCAAGCCCACGGTCGGGGGCATGGGGACGGTGGGGACGGGAGGAATCGGTCCGCCGCCGACTCCGCTGGGCGCCGGTGCAGTCGGCGGTGTGACAGGGGTCGTCGGCCTCGTGGTGTCCGGCGGCAGCGTGTTGACGCTGTCGATGTCCGTACCCACGGGCTGAGAGGGACCGGGGTGCCGATCCTGAACCGCGACGACGTCGTGCAGCTTCTTCCCGGAGTCGGGAGTCTCTGCCGTGTCAGGCCCGGCCGGTGCGGAGAAAGAGTGATGGCTCGTCGTTCCGGCAACGCCAACTGCTCCCTGAGCGTGTGAGACAGGCACCTGACCTCCACTGTCCCGCTGCCCGCCGGCGGCCTGCGGCACCCCCATCTCCGGCATCTTCCCGAACGTAGGCGCCTGCCCGTCCCGCAACGACTCCCCGGTCACCGTGTAGTACGACGCCAACCGGTTCATCTGGTTGATCGCCTCTTGGCGGTGCCCCTCGACCGTCAGGGCCGCCTGGTAGTCCTTGTTGCCGGCGACCTGGGTAACCATCGGGAAGTCATCGACGCTCTTGGGCATGAGCCGTGTGTCGCGGGGCGGCATGGACTTGCGTACGGAGGCGAGTCCGGTGCTGGCCGCGGTGACGTGCGAGCCTGCGTTCTCCACGTAGACCGCGAGGGTGTAGGCGTTGGTGACGAGGCCGGAGGCCCACTTGTGGAACGCGTTGGCCGCCTCGCCGTGCCAGTCGATCCGGCCTATGTGAGCACTCAGTTCGTCGGCGGCGGCATTGATCGCGTCCCGGGCGTCCCAGAGGGCCTTGCCCGCGTCCTCCAGGTGCTCCGGGTTCGCGGACTCCACCATGTCGATCATGTCGTTGAGCTGGTGCTTCTCGAAATTGGTACGCCCGTGGTGGGGGACGCACTGTGAGTCCGCGTCGTGGATCTCCGTCTGGGCCAGCTCGCGTTCCAGTTGGTAGCGATCCGGCTGAACGTGGTGGTCGCCCATCAGTACCTCGTCTTGGCCTGCTTCTGGTCGGTGCGCTTCTGCTGGGTGCTCGTCTGCGCCTCGGCGTCCTGCTCGTCGATCTGTTCGTTGACCTGGGTCCGGATCTCGTGGAAGCGACGCCGCAGATCGTCCTCGAGCTTGTCGTAGCCGATGTCCGCGCCGTGCACGGCGATCTGCATCGCCTCGATCTGCAGCTTCAGCGTCTGGGAGAGCGACCTGATGCGCTCGTGGACGGTGTGGTACTGGCTGTGGAGATCAGTGGCCTCGGCGAACTCGCCCTTGCCGCAGAACGAGGCGGGGGAGAGCGTGTGCATCGCCACCTTCTTGGGATCGCCCGGCGAACGCTCGAACGTGTCGAGAAGGTTGTCCACCCGAGTTTTGAAGGCCTTCAGCGCCTCCAGACCGCGCCTCAGATCGCTTCCGCCCCCGTCAGGCAGCACGTCGCGTCTCCCCCGTTCCTGTCCCCTGCCCGTGGCAAGTGCGCTCCTCGAGCATTCGTTTTCGCAATGCAGTCACTCTAGTCAACGGATCTGACACCCCCAACTGGCTTGTGTGACAACTCTGCTACTGCCAATGGGTTCTTCACGCATCATTCACGGCTGCGGTCTCGCCCAGCCCACCGCTCCCCGCCTTCCTGCGCGCGTCGCGGATCGCCACCGCCGCCCCGCCGAGGGCGGCCACCAGTACGGCCGCGCCCACGCAGACATACGTCGCCAGGCGGGCGTTGCGTTCGTCCGCCGTTTCACCGAGTTCCAGTCGGGCCGGGGTCGGAGCCTCGGCCCGGCTGAGGCCCTCGTGCGGCTCGGGCCGCTCGATGGGACGGTCGTCCTCCGTCAGGGCCCGGACGGGGTCGACGACGCCCCAGCCGACCAGGCGGTCGTGGCCGGCGACCGAGCGTTCTGCCGTCTGTTCGATCTGGGCCACGACCTCGCGGGGTGTCCAGTCGGGGTGCTTGGCCTTGATGAGGGCGGCCACGCCGGCCACGTACGGCGCGGAGAAGCTCGTGCCGTTGTCGGAACAGTGGCCGCCCTTGGGGACCGTCGAGATCATGTCGACGCCCGGGGCGGCAACGCCCACGAAATCGCCGGACTGGGAGAAGGGCGCGCGCTCGTTGTTGCGGTCCGACGCGGCGACCGCCAGGACACCGGGGTAGGAAGCGGGGTAGGTGAGCTTGACGTTGCCGTCGAGGCCGTCGTTACCCGCCGAGGCGACCACGACGATCTTGTGGTCCAGCGCCTCGTTGATCGCGTTGTGCAGGTCGTCGCCCGGTGCCACGGCGTTCGCGGTGTCCTGGGAGATGTTGATGACCTGCGCCTTGACCTGGATCGCGTGCTGGATCGCCCGGGCGAGGGACTTGGACGTGCCGTGGCCCTCGGCGTCGTTCTGCTTGATCGGGACGATGGTGGCCTCGGGGGCGAGGCCGACGAAGCCGGTGCTCTTCATGGGCCGGGCGGCGATGATGCCGGCCACGCGCGTGCCGTGGCCCACCGTGTCGGTCGTGGGCTTGGACTTGGCGCCGTCGACCGGCTTGCCCTTGCCGTCCTTGGGGGGCAGGAGGTTCGTGCCCAGGGACCCGTCAACCGCCTGGCGGAGCTGCGGGTTGGCCGTGTCGACACCCGTGTCGATGACGGCCACCCTCACCCCCTTGCCCTTGGACTGGCTCCACAGTTCGTCGAGGTTGACGCGCTGAAGGGCCCAGGGTGTGCCGGGGTACTTCTTGTTCGGGAAGGTGCACTGGTCGCTGAAGGAGTCGGCAGCGGCGGGCGGCGCGAGAGCGACGGTGGCGGTGCACAGCGCGGCGACCGCGGTCGCCGCGGTACGGAGCAGACGCGAGGACGACGGAGCGTACGACACCCGGCCCTCCTACGAACCCTGCGGCTGGCTGGCCGCCGTGGTCGACAGGCGCGGTCCCGTCGGCAGGAACAGGGACCAGGCCGCCGGTACGGGAGCGGGGTCCACATCGGAGTATCCGAGGCGGATCTGGGCGAGTTGGGCCTCCTGCCGCAGCTCCTTGCGTTGCTTCGCCGTCATGCCGAACTCGGTGCCGTCCGTGTCGCTGTCTGCGTTGGACTGCATCGCGTAGCGCAGGCCGGTGTCGGTGACGAGGAACAGCCCGCCGACCTTGGTGTTCGTGCCCTGGTACTGGCGGTAGAGCTGGCCCGAGCCGGGGGTCACGTACGCACTCGACGACCCGGTGGGGAGCGCGGCGGGGAAGTCCGTGCCCGCCCAGGTGCTCAGCGTGGTCCGCGTGCCGTCGTCCTTGTCGACGTCGCGCAGGACGTTGCAGATGGTGTTGCGGCTGCCCCCTGAGAGGCCCGGGTCGTTGACGACCTCAGGGGTGAGGCTCGGCCACTTGTGGTCGGCCGCGAAGGCGGTCGCGTCGGGCTCGAAGGCACCCGCGCTGACGTCGAGTGCCTTTCCGGCCTGGCCGAGACGGACCAGGTCCTTGCTGTTGAGGAGCAGCTTCGCGGTGAAGTCCGAGACGGGCAGGACCTTTCCCTGTTCGACGACGTAGTACTGCTCGTGGTCGCCGTTGGGGGCCCGGAGAACCATGCCCACCCGGTTCGCCTTGTCCGGCAGGCCGCCCTGGACGCCGCCGGGCGCGCCCACGCTTCCCTCGACCTTCGGGAACCCGATCGGATCACCCGTGTGAAGGGTTTCGAGCCACTCCCGCGACACCCGCTCGGGCTGCCGGCCCGCGCCGACGAGGGTACGCAGCAGCAACTCGTCGTTCTTGTCGACCTCGTACGCGGTGCCTTGGGCGTCCACGATGTAGCGCTTCCCCTTCGGGTCGGCCACGTACAGGAGCTCGCCGCCGCTGAGCTTCTCGTGGCGCCCCTCGGTCTTGCTCATGTCGCGGGAGGTGAGGACGAAGGCCGCCTTCTGGATGGCTGTGCCACTCCCGCTCGGGCGCTCGCAGACGGCCCAGCGCTTCTTGGCACTCGCCTCCTCGCTGGAGGGCAGGCGGTCGGGGGCGTACGGGATGCCGATGGTCACGCCGTGCGGGATCTTGCCGTTGTCCAGGATCGACTCGTCGACGGTGACGACTTCGCCCTTGCCGTCCGCGAGGAGGAGTTTCGCCGACGCCATGTTGAGCACCGGGTGCAGCTCGGTCTTGCCGTTCGTGGTGAGGACGACGTACCGGGTGGTGGACTTGCTGGCGATGATCACCTTTTCGCCTGGAGTGTCCCAGCCTTGTGGCGCGGTCGGCCGGAACATGCCCCAGGCGCCGAACGCGGCCATGACGACCACTCCGACGATGGTGCTGGGCAGGATCGCCCGCAAGGGCTTGGGAGCTCCTTCCTCCGAGCCGTCCGAGGATGGCTGGACGAACGCCGCGAGCATGCGCTGCTTCGCAAAGGTGTAGGCGTTGAGTTGATCCCGCCGAGATGCCATCTGCCCTGTTTCTCCCCGTGTGCCGCCCGGATGACGGCCGGAGACCACTGTCTCCGTTCCTCCGTTGTCGGACCGAGCCCCTACTATGCCTGGTGTCTGATCGGCCCCGTGGAACGGGTAGGGTACCCGGGCTCTCAAAGGCCGTGCTCGGGGGCGGAATTCCAACGAAGTGTGAGGAAAACGGGGGGATGAATTGAGGGCTTCGGGGACGCGGTCCCGTACTCGCGGACAGGAGCGGACACCCAGCCCTGCGGCGGCCGGTCCGGAACCGGCGGGACAGCTGCCGACGCCGCCCCGGGAAGGGCAGGTCCCGGACACGGGACGCTCGGCTGTCCGTCCGATGCAGTCCGGTTCATTCCGCCTGCAACGGCTTGTACTGCCGGAACTCGCCGTGGCGGCGGTCGTCGTCGGCTGGGTCATCGGCCCCGTGGCCCTGGTGCCCGCATCGGTCGTCGCGCTGTTGCTGATCGTGTTGGCGTTCGTCCGGCGCCGGGGGCGGTCGTTGCCCGAATGGCTCGCCACGGCACGCGCGTTGAAGGCGCGCCAGCGGCGGGCCGCGAGTACGTCGATACCGCCGGGCACCGAGCCGGCGCTGGTGCCCGCACTTGAGTGCGAGCCCAGTCTGCGCACGTACTCCTACGCGCCGCGCGACCGGAGCCCCGTCGGCATAGTCGGGGACGGCACCTTCGTCACCGCCGTGCTCCAGGTGGAGGCCGACGCGACCGCGCTGCGGGCCGAGCGGAGTCGGCAGCCGCTGCCGGTCGCTCTGGTGCGGGACGCGCTGGAAGTGGACGGGATCCGGCTGGAATCGGCCCAGATCGTGCTGCACACCCAGCCGGCGCCCGCGCTGCACCTGCCCCAGCAGTCCGTCGCGGTGTCCAACTACCTTCCGCTGCAGGAGCAGACGGGCGCACCGGCGGTGCGCATCACCTGGATCGCCCTGAAGCTCGACCCCGAGGTGTGCGCGGAGGCCGTGGCCGCGCGCGGGGGCGGGCTGCTCGGGGCGCAGAAGTGTGTCGTACGGGCGGCGGACCACCTCGCGAGCCGGCTGACGGGCGCCGGGTTCCGGGCGCGCGTGCTCGACGAGGAGGAGCTGGTCGCCGCGCTCGCCACCTCGGCCTGCGCCAACCCGCTGGTCACCGCCGAGGCGGGGCGCAGCGAGACCCGGGAGCGGCGCACGGAGGAGTCCGGGCGCAGCTGGCGCTGCGACAACCGGCGGCACACGACGTACTGGGTCAGGCGCTGGCCCCAACTGGGTGGCGGCCGGGGCAAGTCGCTGCCGCACTTCGTCGCCCGGGTCACCGCGATACCGGCCCTCGCGACCACGTTCAGCCTCACACTTACACACGGCGAGCGGCAGGAAGTGACCCTGTCCGCGCATCTGCGGGTGACCGGGCGCAGCGACGACGAACTCGTGTCGGCGCGGCGCGCGCTGGAGAGCGCCGCCCGGCAGGCAGGGGCCGGCCTGACCCGCCTCGACCGGGAACAACTGCCCGGCATGCTGGCCACACTGCCCCTCGGAGGTGCGCGGTGACGACGATTCCGACGGTGTCCTCGATGCCGGGCACGGACGCACCGGCGGCGTCCGGTCCGCGCCGGGCGGTCGAGCTGCTGCGGCACGGGCTGGGTCTGATCGGGCCCCGGCACGGGCGACACGGACTGCCCGAGCAGCAACTGGACGCGCTCGCCCTGCCCATCGGGGACGACGGCGTGGTGGCCGGTGTCGACGCCGAGGGCCAGCCGGCGGTGCTGGGCATCAACCGGCCGACTCCGTACGACGTCGTGCTGATCGGCGGTCTGTGGACGGCGCAGGTGCTGGCGCTGCGCTCGGCGGCCACGGGCGCCCGTGTCGCGGTGGAAACCGGCCGGCCGCAGGCCTGGATACAGATGGTGCATGCCATGGGCGGCGGGCAGAACGGACTGTCCGTGTTCGAGGTCGGCCGAGTGCCTCCGCAGGGTGCCTCAGCCGGTACGCCGGTGCTGGTGGTGCGGGACTGCGGTATGCGGCCGCCCCGGGGGCGCGTGGTGTCCGGGCCCTGGCAGTCGGTGCTGACCCTGTTGCCGTATCTCAGTCCCGTCGCACCCCGGCTGCTGCGTCAGGCGCGGCTCGCCGGTATCCAGCGGGTCTCGCCGGACGAGGCCGCCGAACTGGGGCGCACCATGGGACTGACACGTACCGAGGTGGAGTCGCTGCCGACGCTGCCCGACGGGGTCACCCTGTGGTGCACGGACCGTGACCGGCAGTACGTGATGACCCAACCCACCGACGCCGAGATCGGATTGTTGGGCACACCTCGCCGGATGGACTGAACTGCCCTTCCTGTCCGTTTTGTTCACGGTGTCCGCGTTCCCGTTCGCCCGTTGTCCGCCCATTCCTCCCCAATCCATCCGGCAAGCAACGCGGCAAACAGGGCCGTTCAGGGTGTGCGGTGACCCGGTGGATGTGCGCCCGGAGGCGGACGGGCCTGCCGGGGGACGGCCCGTGGTGATTAGGCTGGGAGCGGGCGCGATGGCACGACCCGTGACCGGGCGATCGGTGTCCCAGGGGGAGGACCGTCGGCTCGGACTGCCCCGAATGACTACGGACGACTCGGAACGACACGACATGGTCGCCCCGGCACGGCATGAGGGTGTTCGACCACACCAGGAGGAACTGTGAACAGCGATCGGGACGGGATCCGCGGGGGCTGGGACACACCCGACGACGACCAGACCGACGCGGAGTCCGCCATCGAGATGACGGGCGAGTTCACCATCGACTACGCGCCGCCCGCCTGGTACACGCAGAACGCACAGAACGCGCAGGGCCCGTCCGGTGCGCCTTCGTCGGCTCCGGCGCCTCCGCCGCCCCCGCCGGCACACGGCGCGCCCTACGCCCCGCCCCCGCCCGCCCAGGGCGCCCCTTACGCCCCGCCGTCGCCCGCCCAGGGCGCTCCAGGCGCTCCATACGCCCCGCCTTCGCCGGACCAGGGCGCCCCGTACACCGCACCCACGCCGCCCGCGCCGCCCGTCGGGAATCCCGTCCCGATGCCGCAGTTGCCGAACGGCTTCGAGCTGCAGCAGCCGCAGCCTGCCCCGCAGGCACAGCCGGAGGCCGTAGCTCCCGCCGCCCCCGCCCCTGCCCCCGCCGTCGAGCCGGAGACCGACAACGGGGACCTGGAGAGCGGCGCCACCATGCGCTTCTCCGCCGTGGCGTTGAAGCGCGAGATGGCCGAGATCGCCGAGCGCGCGGCCGCGGCGGCGCAGCAGATCGGGTCCGGCGACGAGGGCTCCGCGGAGGCTTCGAGTACGGCCACGGCCGACGGGGAGGCCACCGGCTCCGCGGGTGCCGAGGGCGACACGTCCGAGGAGTCCGCGCCGCAGGGTTCCACCGAGGTCGCCGAGGAAAGGACGGCCGAGGAGACCGGAGACGAAGTCGCCGCGCAGGACGGTCCCGGCCGCGAGGCCGACGCCGCTCAGGCGCCCGAGGCCGCTGGGGCCGACGGGGATGAGGGCCAGAGCGAGGACGAGCGCGAGCACGAGCACGAGGACGAGAGCGAGGGCGAGCACACGGCCCTGGCAGGCGGTGACGCCGGTGCTGAGGCCGGGGACACCGCCGGTGCTCTGGAGGGTTCCGCCGACGACACCACGTCCGCCGCCGTGGAGCCCAAGGACGCCGTGGAACCCAAGGACGCCGTGGAGCCCATGGACGCCGTGGCGCAAGACGCCGTGGCCACGGATGCGACCGCCCAGAACGGCATCGCCCAGGACGGCACGCCTCAGCCGGGCACGCCGGAGAACGGCACGCAGCCGGACGGCACCGCGCAGACCGGCGCGCCCCAGGCTCCCGTACCGCCCGCGCCGCAGGACGCCCAGCCCGCCTGGACGCCGCCGCCCGCGCCGCAGAGCGGGGTGCCCCCGCTGCCGCCCTCGTACCAGCCCGCGGCGCCCGCTCCGGCGGCCCAGTGGCCCGGGCAGCCGCCCGCGCCCCAGCAGCCCGGTCCGATGCCGGGTCAGCCGCAGCCGGGTCAGCCGCAGCCGACGGCCGCGCAGGGGCCCGGTGGCGTGCCCGGCCAGCAGCCGCCGTTCCAGCCGCAGGCCCCGCAGCCCGCGCCCGCCGCCTGGAACCAGCCGAACCAGACCAACCAGCCCGGCGTGCCCAGCGCACCGCAGCCGGGCCAGCCGAACACGGCCGGACAGCCTCCGGCGCCGACGGCCGGCCCGGGACCGCAGCCGAACCCGGCGGGACCCGCGGCGGCGGGCGGTCATGGCTTCCCGCAGCCACCGGCACCTCAGCCGAACCCCAACGCCCAGGCTCAGGCGCAGGTCCCGCCCGGCGGTTACGGCTTCCCGCAACCGCCCGCACCCCAGCCGAACCCCAACATCCAGCCCCAGCCCGGCGGTTACGGATTCCCCCAGCCGCCCGCGCCGCAGCCCAACCCCAACGGTCCCACCCCGCCCGCCCCCACCGGATACGGCTTCCCGCAACCGCCCGCACCCCAGCCGAACCCCAACGCCCAGCCCCAACCCGGCGGTTACGGCTTCCCACAGGGGCCGGACGGCGCGCCCGCGCCCGAGAACCCGCAGGCACCACAGGCCCCGCACGCCCCGGTCGATCCGCGGTCCGGTGCCGCCTGGCCGCAGCCCATCCAGCACGACCAGCGGCAGCCGACCAACCCCGGTGCCGCGCCGCTCGGTTACACCGCCGCCGTGGAGTTGTCCGCGGACCGGCTGCTCAACAACAAGAAGCAGAAGGCGAAGAGCGGGCGGCCCACCGCGGCATCAAGCCGCTTCAAGATCGGCGGTAAGAAGGAGGAGGCCGAGCGGCAGCGCAAGCTGGAGCTGATCCGCACGCCGGTGCTGTCCTGCTACCGGATCGCGGTCATCAGCCTCAAGGGTGGCGTGGGGAAGACCACTACCACCACCGCGCTCGGCTCCACCCTCGCCACGGAGCGGCAGGACAAGATCCTCGCGATCGACGCGAACCCGGACGCCGGCACGCTCGGGCGGCGCGTGCGCCGGGAGACGGGTGCCACCATCCGCGACCTCGTCCAGGCGATCCCGTACCTGAACTCGTACATGGACATCCGGCGGTTCACCTCACAGGCGCCCTCCGGTCTGGAGATCATCGCCAACGACGTGGACCCGGCCGTCTCGACCACGTTCAACGACGAGGACTACCGGCGCGCGATCGACGTCCTCGGCCGGCAGTACCCGGTCATCCTGACCGACTCCGGTACGGGCCTGCTGTACAGCGCCATGCGCGGCGTGCTGGACCTCGCCGACCAGCTGATCATCATCTCCACGCCGTCCGTGGACGGTGCGAGCAGCGCCAGTACGACGCTGGACTGGCTGTCCGCGCACGGGTACGCCGACCTGGTCTCCCGGTCCCTCACCGTGATCTCGGGGGTCCGCGAGACCGGCAAGATGATCAAGGTCGAGGACATCGTGGCGCACTTCGAGACGCGCACCCGCGGGGTCGTGGTCGTGCCCTTCGACGAGCATCTGGCCGCCGGTGCCGAGGTCGACCTCGACATGATGCGGCCCAAGACGCGCGAGGCGTACTTCAACCTCGCCGCGCTGATCGCCGAGGACTTCGTACGGCACCAGCAGTCGCACGGGCTGTGGACCAGCGACGGCAACCCGCCGCCGGTGGCCGCCCCGCCGATGCCGGGCCAGCCGATGCCGGGCCAGCCGATGCCCGGACAACCGATGCCTGGTCAGCCCATGCCCGGTCAGCCCATGCCCGGACAGCAGCCGATGCCGGGTCAGCCCTATCCGCCGCAGGTCCCGAACCAGCCCTACCCGCCCCAGCAGAACCAGCCGTACGCACAGGCCCCGCAGGCCCCGCAGGCCCCACAGGCCCCCGCCCCCGGCCAGGAGCTGTACACCGGGCCGCCGCAGCCCCCGGCACACCTTGCGCAGCCGCAGCCGCAGCCGCAATCGCAACCGCAGCCCGGCCAGCCGTACGGCTACCCCCAGCCCCCGCAGGGGCAGCAGCCGCCGCAGGCCCCGCCGCCGCAGCAGTGACCAAAAGGGCGGCCGGTGCTCATCGCACCGGCCGCCCTTTCGTGTCGTAGAACCGCCGAAGGCCTACCCCTCCGCCGCCACGATCTCCCGGCACCGCTTCACATCCACGGCCATCTGCTCCAGCAGGGCCTCCAGCGAGTCGAACTTCGCCTGGCCGCGCACGTAGGCGAGGAAGTCGACGCCGACGTGCAGGCCGTACAGGTCGAGGCCGACGCGGTCGATGGCGTACGCCTCCACCGTGCGCTCGGTACCGTCGAACTGCGGGTTCGTGCCCACGGAGATCGCGGCCGGCATGGCCTCGCCCTCGACGTGCAGATAGCCGGCGTAGACACCGTCGGCGGGGATGGCGGTGTGCGGGAGCGTCTCGACGTTGGCCGTCGGGAAGCCCAGTTCGCGGCCGCGCTGGGCGCCGCGGACGACCACGCCCTCCACGCGGTGCGGGCGGCCCAGGATCTCGCGGGCGCCCTCGACGTCGCCCTCGGCGACCAGGTGGCGGGTCAGCGTCGAGGAGAACGGCCGGCCGCCGCCCGCCTCGCCGGTGACGTACAGGTCGACGACCTCGACCTCGAAGTCGTAGACCTTGCCCTGCTCGGCGAGGAACTCGACGTTGCCGGCGGCCTTGTGGCCGAAGCGGAAGTTCGGGCCCTCCACGACCGCCTTCGCGTGCAGCTTGTCCACCAGGACCTTCACCACGAAATCGGCGGGCGAGAGCTTCGAGAACTCTTTGGTGAAGGGAAGGATGAGGACCGCGTCCACGCCCAGGTCCGCCATCAGCTCGGCGCGGCGGTGGTGCGGGGCGAGCAGCGGCGGGTGGCTGCCGGGGCGGACGACCTCGCTGGGGTGCGGGTCGAAGGTGACCACGACGGCCGGGACGCCCAGCTCGCGCGCGCGGTCGACGGCGTGCTTGATGATCAGCTGGTGGCCGCGGTGGACGCCGTCGTAGGAACCGATGGTGACGACGCTGCGCCCCCAGTCCTGGGGGATGTCCTCCAAGCCACGCCAGCGTTGCACTGTGACCGCTCCTCGAACCCGTGTCCATATCGACGCTTAAGACTTGTGCAGGTCTAAGGGTGCCATGCCGGGTGCCGCGGGCCCGCATCGGTATCGGGGCTGTGACCGGGCGCACGTCCACCGCCGTCCCTCGATGGCCCCTCACGCCGGTACGCGGACGCCCGCCAGGTTCTCGAGCATGCGGCGGGTGCTGGGGCCCACCACGGCGGCCCAGTCGTCCGGGGTGGCGGCCAGCCAGCGGGCCATCCGGGCCGCGAAGCCGGGCACGTGCCGGCCCAGGTCGACCAGGCCGCGGTCGAAGCGGGTGGCGCCCTCCGGGGTGCGCACGAGGAGCAGGCCGGTGCGGTGGACCAGTCCGCGGACCTCCTCCTCCCGGCTGTCGTCCGACTCCCCGCCGTCGCCGTGCTCGGCCGCCGCGTGCAGGACGGCGTCCAGCACGGACGGGTCCCGTTCCCTGGCGAGCAGCAACTCCAGGAGCTCGCGGCGCAACGGGCGGGAGGCGGGGGTGCCCGCGGCGGCGAGAACGGCGGCGAGGGCCTCGCGGAGCTGCTCCGGGGCGTCTTCCAGCAGGCCGGTGAGCAGGGGCAGCAGGACCGGGCGGGTGGTGGGGCCCTGGGCGAGGCGCCGGTCGACATGGGCGGCGATGTGTCCGGCGGTCCGGGGGCGGAGCCGTGCCGCCTCCTGGAGCAGGGGCGCGACGCGGCGGGCGAGGGCAGGGGTGGTGACGTCGGTGAGCGCGCGCAGCACTTCCCCCGGGTGCGGGCCGGCGTGCAGCCGGGCGCGGAAGGCCGCCAGGACCGGTTCGGGATGGGTGGTCAGGGCGGGCGCCAGGGCGCTCGGCCGGACCTGCGGGTCGTCGTCGGCGAAGTGCCGCAGGGCCGCGGCGAGGTGCCGGTCGCGGGTGTGCGGATCGCGGACCAGCAGGGCGAGGGCGCCGCCGTGCAGGGTGCAGTCGGCGGGGCGGGCCAGCAGGGCGAGGGCGGCGTAGCGCAGCAGCTCGCGGTCGGCCTCCGAGCGGACGTGCGGGGCCGCGCGCAGGGCGTAGGCCACGGCCGCGACCCGGCGGGCGGGCCGCTCGTCGTGCGCCCAGCGGTCGACGGCCCGGCAGACGGCCGACGGCTCGTCCTCGGCGAGCGTGGCGAGCAGTTCGTCGGCACGCCGGTGGGCGCTCGCCACCAGGACCTCGGTGAGGTCGTCCAGCGCGCCGTGCCGGTGGGTGTGCAGCAGCGCCTGTGCCGCGGTCGCGACGGTGGCGTGCGGGGTCGCGGGCAGCGGCCGTTCGTCGTCGAACCAGCGGGTCAGCCACGGCTGTACGACGGCGGGGGCGGCGGCGAGCAGCCGGGCGGCGGCGTCCAGGTAGCGTTCGCCGGCCTCCGGGGGCGCCTGGTCGGCCAGCACGAGCCGGCGCAGCAGGTCGAGCCGCTCGGTGTCGCGGACCGGCAGCTCGGTCCAGAAGCCGGGACCGAACTCGGCCGGGACGGGCCGCTGTGCGCGGCGCCAGCCGACGATCCGTTCGGCGAGCAGCCGCAGCACCTCGGTGTACGGCGTCGCGTCCGGGACCTGGAGCAGGGTGCGGGCGAGCAGCCGGGCGGCCCACCAGGAGCCGGGGTCACGATCCAGGGCGTCCGTCAAGTCCCGGAGCCTGGCGGCGAGTTGGCTGACGCCGTGCTGCCTGGCAAGGAGCAGCAGGGCCTGGACGACGGGGCCGACGCGATGGTGCGGCACGGGCACGGGGGCGGTCTCCCGCGCGGCACGGGGGCGGTGGACCAGGGCGCGCAGGGCCTCGTCGAGGTCGAGATGCGTGCCCTGGATCCAGTCGGCCAGCTCCTCGTGCGCGAAGCGGTAGCCGCTGCCGGCCGGGACGAGGAGGCCCTCGGCCAGCACGGCGGACGCCCAGCCGGCGCCGCCACCGAGCCGGGCCGGGGCGGGCCCCCAGGGGAACACCGCCTCGAACGACGCACGGTCCAGCTCTCCGTGCCCGGGGCCGAGGCTGCGCCGGGCGGCCTCGTGCACCTGGCCGGCCACGCGGGCCGCGAGCCTGCGTACGGCGGTGCCGCGCAGGCCGCTGTCGGCGGCGAGCCGGACCGCGATCCGCAGACACATCAGGTCGAGGTGGGCCGCGAACACCTCATGCCGGTCGACCGGCCCGCAGTCCTGTGCCTCCGGGGCGGCTGCCCGGACCTCGGACAGCAGGTGGAGGGTGAGCGGATGCCGGGCGTCGCGATCGGCGAGCGCGCCGTCGGGGATCCCGTAGCGGGCGCGGGCCAGGCGGGCCTCGTCCTCCGTCAGATCGGGGAGGCGCAGGCAGGGCGGGAGGGGGGTGGGGGGCGACGGCCTGGTGGGGCTGATGAGCGTGATGGGCGTGGATGGGACGGGGACGTTCGCGGTGCTGGGGTCGAGCGTGGCGGCGGGAACGGCGCAACGGACGGCGCCGCCGGGAACAGCCTCGGGGTTCCCGGGAGGCGCGGGGCCGTCGGAAGCCACGGGCTCGGCGGGCGCCGGGGAACCGCAGGGCTCGGGCGGGGCTGTGGGCCCCGTGAAACCGCCCGGAGCAGAGGGAGCAGCCCCGGGAGAGGCCGGACCGACAGGAGCTACGGGCGCGGCAGGAGACGCCGGACCAACAGGAGCCACCGGCGCGGCGGAACCAACCGGCACCGCAGGAGCCGTGTGAGTGGCGGGAGCCGACAGGTTCGCCGGAGCCACGGGGGGCACAGACACCGTCACAGCCGCGGACGCTCCAGGCACCACCGGACCCCCGAAGGCCCCGGGAGCCGTGTGAGCGGCGGGAGCCGACAGGTTCGCCGGAGCCACAGGGGGCACAGACTCCGTCACAGCCGCAGAAGCTCCAGGCGCCACCGCACCCCCGAAGGCCCCGGGAGCCGTGTGAGCGGTGGGAGCCGAAAGGTTCGCCGGAGCCACGGGGGGCGCAGACGCCGTCGCAGCCGCAGAAGCTCCGGGCGCCGCTGGAACCGCAGAGTGCCCAGGAACCCCAGGACTCATAGAGGGCCCAGGCTCCATAGAAGCCCCTGAAGACCCAGACCCCGTCGAAACCCCGGAAGCCCCAGACCCCGTCAAAGCCCCAGAATGCCCAGGCTCCATCGAAACCCCGGAAGGCGCAGACGCGGTCGAGGCCCCGGAAAGCGCCGACCCCGTCGAAGTCACCGAAGACCCAGGCCCCGTTGAAGCCCCGGAAGGCACCGATGCCGTCGAACCCCCCAAAGGCACCGACGCCGTCGAAGCCGCCGCAGACCCGGACCCCGTCGAAGCCGCCGCAGGCCCTGGCGCCGACCGAGTCGCCGGAGCGTGCAGCAGGTCCGGGGGGAATTCCGCTCCCGCGCGCTCCCAGTACTCCTCGCGGCAGGCCACCACCAGGCGTGCCCCGGTCTCGCGCAGCCAGGTGGCCGTTTCCCTGGTCCAGTCGGGCAGGCGGTGGGCGAGGACGGGGGGCATCTCCTCGGGGCCGTCGAGGAGGAGCAGGAGCGGGCGGCCGGCGCGGGCGGCGAGGTGGGCCAGGTGTTCGGGGGTGAGGTCGCCGAGGGATTCGGGATGGGCGTTGTGGGCGGCGGCGACGATCCGGGCGGCCCGTTCCAGGGTGCGGCGGGCCGCGTCGGCCACCGAGCCGTCGGCGTCTTCGAGGTCGGCGCCGCGCAGCCACAGCGTCGGGGCGGGCCGCTCACCTCGGGCCCGGCGGGCGGCAAGGGCCGCGAGCTCCGTCGTACGGCCGCTGCCCGAGGCGCCGACGAGCCCGAGCACGCTGCTCTCGCCGTCCGTGAAGGCGGCCAACTCCCTTACGACACCCTCGCGTTCGACCGGTTCCACGGCACCGGCGACGAAGCCGTGCGGGCCGTCCTGGCCGACCGAGGTGGCGGTCAGCTGCAGGATGCCGGCCAGGTTGAGGTCGGCGCCGTAGGCCGGCACGGTGGCCGCGTTGCGGGCGAGCAGCTCGGCGAGGGAGTCGTCGGCGGGCCGTAGCGGCACCGCGAAGCCCGTGTCGCTCAGCGCGGAGTGCAGTGCGGTGCCGAGGACCCCGAGGACCGCGCCGGTCCGCGCGTCGAGCACCGGTCCCCCGGCCGCCCCGCCGCCCAGCCGCAGCGCGTCCCGGCCGGCGGTGCCGATGGCCAGCTCCAGGGCGTCCGGGAGCAGGTGGAAGCGGTCGGTGGCGGTGTACGTCACCTCGGTCGCGGCCAGCACCCGCGCCTCCCGCCAGCAGCCCGCGGGGACCCGTACGTACGTGCCGGCGTCGATGCGCTCCCGCACGGTCAGCGGCAGCGGGTCCAGGCCCAGACCCGCGGTGCGGACGAGGGCCAGATCGAGGTCGGGCAGCGGGGTGACGTCGTCCGCGGTGACCACACAGGTGAGGTCACCGCCCGCGGCGTGCAGCACCAGCCGGGGCAGGCCGTCGACGGTCTCGTGGCTGGTGACCAGGGTGCCCTGGTGATCGGCGAGGAATCCGACGCCTCGGGGGCGGCCGGCGAGGTCGCGGATCTGGATGAGGGCGGGGTCGGGGCGGGAGCCGCCGTGCTGCGTGGTGGGGGCGGCCGTGGGGTGGGAGTGGCTTGCGCCGTCAGCGGCACCTGTGGGGCCGCCGGGGCCTGCGGGGCCTGCGGGGCCGGTTCCTGTCGGGCCGCCGATATCTGTGGAGCCGGTACCTGTGGTGTAACCGATACCGGTGGTGTAGCCGATACCGGTGGTGTAGCCCGTGCGGTCGGCCGCTGTGGTATCCCCGTCGCCCCTACGGCCCCGGTGTGACCGTCGGGAGCCGTCCGCCGTCTCCCGCGTACCGTCCGCCGCCGCCCCGCGACCGCTCCCGGTGCGCGGGCCCCGTCCCGCCATGGCCGTACCTCCCCGCCCTTACCGCGTGCTCTGTCTCCCGACGGTAGGCGCGCGATGATCGGCGGGACAGATCGCGTGGCGAAAGCGCCCCCTTCCGCTCCCCCGCTTCACTCCGAGCGCCTGCCCGGACGGGTGAATAGGCGGGAGCCGCTGGATAACCCTAGAGGTGGGGGAACCGAGGGGGGACCGTGGAGCGGCGGCAGGGGCTCACCCCGTGGCCTGGCCGCCGCTCCACGGACAGCATCCGCGACAGATGTCTCAGCCGAAGACGGCCAGGCTCTTGGCCTTGCCCTTGTGCTGCTCGACGAGCGCGAGGAAACGGCCCTCGCCGTCGAACACGGCCACGGGACCGGCGCCCGCGTACTCGTCGGGCATCTCCAGCCGGACGCCGTTCAGCAGCAGCCGGGCGCGCCGGGCGTCCACCTGCCAGCGCGGGAACGCGGCCGTCGCGGCCTCCGCGATCGGCATCACGGTCAGCTCCTGCTGGAGCTGGTCCAGCGTCTTCGCCGTATCGATCTTGTACGGCCCGACGCGCGTGCGGCGCAGCGCGGTGAGGTGGCCGCCGACACCGAGGTCGGCGCCCAGGTCGCGGGCGAGGGCACGGATGTAGGTGCCGGAGGAGCAGACGACGGAGACGACCAGGTCGAGGACCGGGGTGCCGTCGGCGGCGACGGCGTCCCGGACGTCGTACACCGCGAAGGAGGAGACCTTCACCGGCCGGGCGGGGATCTCGAACTCCTCGCCCTCGCGGGCCCGCTTGTACGACCGTACGCCGTCGATCTTGATGGCGCTGACCCTGGACGGCACCTGCATGATGTCGCCGGTCAGTTTGGCGATCCCGGCGTCGATGGCGTCCCGGGTCACCTTGGAGGCGTCGGTGGACGAGGTGATCTCGCCCTCGGCGTCGTCGGTGATCGTGTTCTGGCCCAGGCGGATGGTGCCCAGGTACTCCTTCTCGGTCAGCGCGAGGTGCCCGAGGAGCTTGGTGGCGCGCTCGACCCCGAGGACCAGGACACCGGTCGCCATCGGGTCGAGGGTGCCGGCGTGGCCGACGCGGCGGGTCCTGGCGATCCCGCGCATCTTGGCGACCACGTCGTGCGAAGTGAAGCCCGACGGCTTGTCGACGATGACGAGGCCGTCGGGCGTGGTGTGCTTCTGGGTCATTCCGCGGCGTCGCCGTCCGTCTCGACCTCGTCCTCGGCCGGCTTGCGGTACGGGTCCGCGCCGCCCGCGTACGACGCCCCCGCGGAGGCCTCGCGGACCTTCGCGTCGGACTGCCGCGCCTTGTCGAGGAGGTCCTCGATGGTCCGGGCGGTGTCCGGCAGGGCGTCCGCGACGAAGGTCAGGGTCGGCGTGAACTTCACACCGGCCGCGCGGCCGACCTCGGAGCGCAGGATGCCCTTGGCGCTCTCCAGTCCGGCGGCCGCGGCCTGCCGCTCCTCGTCGTCCCCGTAGACCGTGTAGAAGACGGTCGCCTCCCGCAGGTCACCCGTGACCCGGGTGTCCGTGATGGTGACGTGCGAGCCGAGCCGCGGGTCCTTGATCCCGCGCTGCAGCTTCTGGGCCACCACCTCCCGGATGAGGTCCGCCAGCCTTTTCGCCCGCGCGTTGTCGGCCACTGGTCCGTCTCCCGTTCTTTCTTCTGCTTGCGTTCTGTGGTCTGGTCGCCGTCGGTCGTGTTCAGTCGTCTTCGCCGTGGAAGCGGCGTCGGACCGACAGCAGCTCCACTTCGGGGCGGGCGGCGACCAGCCGTTCGCACCGGTCCAGTACGTCGGTGAGATGCGCCGCGTCGCCGGAGACCATGGCGAGGCCGATGATCGCTCGCCGGTGGAGGTCCATGTGGTCCACCTCTGCCGCGCTCACCGCGTACTTGCGCTGGAGTTCGGCGACGATCGGGCGGACGACGGAGCGCTTCTCCTTCAGCGAATGGACGTCGCCGAGGAGGAGGTCGAAGGACAGAGTCCCCACGTACATGTTGTGTGCCGGGTATACCCGCCGGTACGGGATCGATGGCCTGGGGCCACGTTACCGCTTGGCCGTCCGTGACTCGACCGGGTTTCCCGGGCACCGTTGCCCCCGGGAACGGCGCGCTGGCCGACAGGACCGAAGTCCCGTCGGCCAGCACGAACCGTGGGCATTACACCCGCGGCTTCTCCCGCATCTCGTACGTCGCGATGACGTCGTCGACCTTGATGTCGTTGAAGTTTCCGAGGTTGATACCACCCTCGTAGCCTTCGCGGATCTCGGTGACGTCGTCCTTGAAGCGACGCAGGCCCTCGATGTTGAGGTTCTCCGCGACCACCTTGCCGTCGCGGATGAGGCGCGCCTTGGTGTTGCGCTTGACCTCGCCCGAGCGGATGAGGACACCGGCGATGTTGCCCAGCTTGGACGACTTGAAGACCTCGCGGATCTCCGCCGTACCGAGCTCGACCTCTTCGTACTCCGGCTTGAGCATGCCCTTGAGGGCCGCCTCGATCTCCTCGATCGCCTGGTAGATGACCGAGTAGTACCGGACGTCCACGCCCTCGCGCTCGGCCATCTGCGCCGCGCGGCCGGCCGCACGGACGTTGAAGCCGATCACGATGGCGTCGGAGCCCATCGCCAGGTCGATGTCGGACTCCGTGACCGCACCGACGCCGCGGTGCAGGACGCGGATGTCGACCTCTTCGCCGACGTCCAGCTGGAGGAGGGAGGACTCCAGGGCCTCGACCGAGCCAGAAGCGTCACCCTTGATGATCAGGTTCAGCTGCTGGACCTCGCCGGCCTTCAGCACCTTGTCCAGGTCCTCCAGCGACACGCGGCGCGTGCGCTTGGCGAACGCGGCGTTGCGCTCACGGGCGGCGCGCTTCTCGGCGATCTGACGGGCCGTACGGTCCTCGTCCACCACCAGGAAGTTGTCGCCCGCACCCGGGACGTTGGTCAGGCCCAGAACCTGGACCGGCGTCGAAGGTCCGGCCTCGGCAACGTTGTTGCCGTTGTCGTCGAGCATGGCGCGCACTCGGCCGTAGGCGTCGCCCACGACCATCGTGTCGCCGACCCGCAGCGTGCCTCGCTGGACGAGGACCGTCGCCACGGCACCGCGGCCGCGGTCGAGACGGGACTCGATCGAGATGCCCTGCGCGTCCTGGGCCGGGTTGGCCCGCAGGTCGAGCGAGGCGTCGGCCGTGAGGACCACGGCCTCCAGCAGCGAGTCGATGTGCAGACCCTGCTTGGCGGAGATGTCGACGAACATGGTGTCGCCGCCGTACTCCTCGGCCACCAGGCCGTACTCGGTCAGCTGACCGCGCACCTTGGTCGGGTCGGCACCCTCGACGTCGATCTTGTTGACCGCGACGACGATCGGGACGTCGGCCGCCTTGGCGTGGTTGAGCGCCTCGACCGTCTGCGGCATGACGCCGTCGTTGGCCGCGACGACCAGGATCGCGATGTCGGTCGACTTCGCACCACGCGCACGCATGGCGGTGAACGCCTCGTGACCCGGGGTGTCGATGAAGGTGATCTTGCGCTCTTCGTCGTTGACCTCGGTCGCGACCTGGTAGGCACCGATGTGCTGGGTGATGCCACCGGCCTCGCCCGCGATGACGTTCGTCTTGCGGATGGCGTCGAGCAGGCGGGTCTTACCGTGGTCGACGTGACCCATGACGGTGACGACCGGCGGACGGACCACCAGGTCCTCCTCGTCGCCCTCGTCCTCGCCGAACTCGATGTCGAAGGACTCGAGCAGCTCGCGGTCCTCCTCCTCGGGGCTGACGATCTGAACGCTGTAGTTCATCTCGTCGGCGAGGAGCTGCAGGGTCTCGTCGGAGACGGACTGCGTCGCGGTGACCATCTCGCCGAGGTTCATCATGACCGCGACGAGGGACGCCGGGTTGGCGTTGATCTTCTCCGCGAAGTCGGTGAGCGACGCGCCGCGGGAGAGACGGATGGTCTCGCCGTTGCCGCGCGGCAGCATCACGCCGCCGACGCTCGGGGCCTGCATGGCCTCGTATTCCTGGCGACGCTGCCGCTTCGACTTGCGGCCACGACGCGCGGGACCACCGGGACGGCCGAAGGCGCCCTGCGTGCCACCACGGCCACCGGGACCGCCGGGACGGCCACCGAAGCCGGGACGGCCACCGCCGCCACCACCACCGGGACCACCGGGACGGCCGGCGAAGCCGCCACCGCCACCGCCGCCGCCGGGACCACCGGGACGGCCGGCGAAGCCGCCACCGCCGCCACCGGGACGGGCGAAGCCGCCGCCACCCGGACGACCGCCGCCGCCACCGGGACGACCGCCGCCACCGGGACCGCGGCCACCGGGACCACCGCCGCCGGGACGCGGGCCGGCAGCGGGACGCTGCGGCATCATGCCCGGGTTCGGACGCGGACCGGCCGGGCCGGGACGCGGACCGCCCTGCGGGCGGGGCATGCCGGACGGAGTCGGCCGGGGACCGCCGGGAGCCTGCGGACGCGGACCGCCGCCCTGGGCGCCGGGCGCCTGCGGACGGGGACCGGCGCCACCGGCGCCACCGGGGCCGCCGTGGCCACCAGGACGGGGACCGCCCTGCGGGCGCGGGGCCTGCGGGCGGGCCATGCCGGTGGAGCCACCGGAGGTGAAGGGGTTGTTACCCGGACGCGGACCGGCCGGACGGGCACCGGGACGCGGAGCCTGGCCACCGGGACGCGGACCACCCTGGCCCGGACGGGCCGCCTGGCCCTGACCGGCACCGGCCGGACGGCCGCCGGGCTTCGGGGCACCGGGGCGGGCGCCGGGACGCGGACCCTGCGCGGCCGGAGCCTGCGGGGTCTGCGCGGCCGGAGCGGCCGGCGGAGCGGTGAACTCCGGGGCGGCCGGGGCCGGACGCGGCGCGGGCTTGGGGCCCGGAACCGGACGCGGGCCCGGGGCCGGCGCGGGGGCCGACGGAGCCTCGGAGACCGACGGGGCAGCGGGCTGCGGAGCCGTCGGAGGCTTGGGGGCGGCCGGCCGCGGGGCAGCCGGACGTGCCGCCTGCGCCGGAGAGGGCGCGGCGGGCTTGGGGGCGGCCTTGCGCGGGGCGGGCTTACCGGCGGACTTGCCGGAGCCACCCTGGAAGGCGTCGGTCAGCTTGCGTACTACGGGCGCTTCGATGGTCGAAGACGCCGAACGGACGAATTCACCGAGTTCCTGGAGCTTGGCCATGACGACCTTGCTCTCCACACCGAACTCCTTGGCGAGTTCGTAGACCCGGACCTTAGCCACTTCGCTCCTTTGAGGTCCGGGTGAAGCCGGACCGTCGCTAGTTCATGGGCGTACTCATCGCGTACTCATCGAGTGCTCATCGCAATCTCGACCTGCTTTCGACTCGCGAGGTACCAGGCCGCACGGGGGGTTCCGCGCGACATGCTTTCTTACGGTGTTGCCTGCTCAGCAACTGTCTGTCTGCCCGACGTACCGGCGCAACGCCTTTATGTCGAGCGGTCCCGGGACGCGCAGCGCCCGTGGGAACGCCCGGCGGCGCACCGCCTGGTCGATACAGACGGGGTCGGGGTGTACATACGCACCCCGGCCGGGCAGCGTACCGCGTGGATCGGGAACGCACCGCTCCTGATCCGCTACGGTCCGCAGCAGCTCGTCCTTGGCCGCTCGCTGCCTGCACCCCACACAGGTGCGTTCAGGGCATGCACGGGCACGCGTCCGGCCAGACACCCTTTAGTCTACCTCCCCGTACCGACCTCACCCCTTTGGGGGAGAAGTCGAACAGTTGCTGCATGCAGCCTGACGTGATCTCAGCGTCGCGCGGCCGAGATCTATTCCCCGGCCTGCTCGGTGTCGGGCCGGATGTCGATCCGCCAGCCGGTGAGGCGGGCGGCGAGGCGGGCGTTCTGCCCCTCCTTGCCGATCGCCAGCGACAGCTGGTAGTCCGGGACGGTCACCCGGGCGGAGCGGGAGGCGAGGTCGACGACCTCCACCTTGCTCACCCGAGCGGGTGACAGGGCGTTCGCCACCATCTCGGCCGGGTCGTCCGACCAGTCGACGATGTCGATCTTCTCGCCGTTCAGCTCGCCCATCACATTGCGCACCCGGCCGCCCATCGGGCCGATGCAGGCGCCCTTGGCGTTCAGGCCCGAGCGGGTGGACCGTACGGCGATCTTGGTGCGGTGACCGGCCTCACGGGCGATCGCGGCGATCTCGACCGAGCCGTCGGCGATCTCCGGCACCTCCAGGGCGAAGAGCTTCTTCACCAGGTTGGGGTGCGTACGGGAGAGGGTGACCGACGGTCCGCGGACGCCCTTGGCCACCCGGACGACGTACGAGCGAAGCCGCATGCCGTGCGGGTAGGTCTCGCCCGGCACCTGCTCCTGCACCGGCAGGATGGCCTCCAGCTTGCCGATGTCGACCAGCACGTTCTTCGGGTCGCGGCCCTGCTGGACGACGCCGGTGACGATGTCGCCCTCGCGGCCGGCGTACTCACCGAGCGTCGCGTCGTCCTCGGCGTCGCGCAGCCGCTGCAGGATCACCTGCTTGGCGGTGGTGGCGGCGATCCGCCCGAAGCCGGTGGGGGTGTCGTCGAACTCGCGGGCCTCCTGGCCCTCCTCGAGGTCCTCGGGGTCCTCCTTCGCCCACACGGTCACATGCCCGGTCTCCCGGTTGAGCTCCACGCGCGCGTGTCGGCGGCTTCCCTCGGTGCGGTGGTAGGCGATGAGGAGGGCCGACTCGATCGCCTCGACCAGCAGGTCGAAGGAGATCTCCTTCTCCCGAACCAAGCCCCGCAGGGCGCTCATGTCGATGTCCACGGCTACGCCTCCTCCTCTTCCTTCATGTTCTTCTTGTCGGTCTCATCGGTCTTGTCCTTGCGGCCGAACTCGACCTGCACGCGCGCCTTGGCGATCTCCGGGAAGCCGAGTCGGCGGCCGGTGGCCTTGCGGCCCTTGACCCCGGGCACCTCGACGTCCAGCCCGTCCTCGTCGACCTTCAGGATCCGGGCGACCAGCTCGCCGCCCTCGGTCAGCTGGAACTTCACGAGCCGGTCGGTGGCGCGCACGAAGTGCCGGTGCTCGGTGAGGAGGCGCTCCGCGCCGGGGGTTCCGACCTCCAGGTCGTACGCCGCGTCACCCATCGCGTTGGTCTCGTCGAGCTTCGCCGAGAGCGCACGGCTCACATCGGCGATGGCATCCAGATCAGCTCCGGTGTCGGAGTCGACGACCACGCGCAGCACCCGCTTGCGTCCGACGGAGTCCACGGCGATCTCTTCGAGATCCAGTCCCTGGGAGGTGACGAGCGGTTCGAGCAGCTCTCGCAGCCTCTCGCTCTGGGTGGTGCTCATCCGGGTGACTCCTCGGCCGCGTGTGCTGTTGTGGGATGGGGCGCGTGTCTGGTCAAAGGGTATCCGGTCACGAGGGGTGTTGCCGTCCCCTCCGGGGGTGGGGCGGCGTGCCCACGAGCTCGGGGGGGCTGTCGGGTGGGTCCGCTGAGCCGGTGACATGAGGCGCGGGGATGCGCGGGTACCGTGATCACGGCGGGGCGGCCTTCCCGCCCGTGTGTTCGTACCAGCCCCCGAGGACGTCAGCCGTGCCGTACCCCCCACCCTTGCGCGCCCCCTCGGGGCCGCGCAGAAGATCCCTGCTCGCCTCGGCCGCCGGTGCCGCCCTGCTGGTGGGCTGCTCGGCCGAGCCGGATCCCGGTGGCGGCGGACCGTCGGCGTCGGACCGGGCACGCGCGCGTGCGGCGCGGGACAGCCGGGGGCTGCTGGAGCGCTACGACGCCGTCATCGCCGCGCACCCGGGGCTCGCGGAACGACTGCGTCCGCTGCGCGCCCAGGTCGCGGCACACGTCGCGGCCTTCACGGACGGTGCGACACCCACGGCGACCACCACCCCATCGGCCTCCCCCGAACCCGTTCCGGCCGGCGAGAAGGACGCGCTCGCCGACCTGGCCACCGCCGAGCGCGTCCTCGCCAACTGGCGTGCCAAGGACCTGCTGGAGGTGCCGGGCGAGCTGGCGCGGCTGCTGGCTTCGGTGGCGGCGGCCGGCGCCACGCACGCGTACCTGCTGACGAAGGGGGCGAAATGAGCGGCGAGGCGAAGGCGGCCGAGCTGACCGCGCTGCAGGCGGCGCTGGCGGCGGAGCACGCGGCGGTGTACGGGTACGGCGTCGTCGGCGGCCGGATCGGCGCCGCGCATCGGACCCAGGCACGGGCGGCGTACGACGCCCACCGGGCGCGCCGGGACACGCTGACCCGTGAGGTCCGCGATCTGGGCGGGCAGCCGGTGGCCGCGGACGCCGCGTACGCGCTGCCGTTCCCGGTGCCGGACTCGGCCGCGGCCGTACGGCTCGCCGCCCGGCTGGAGGAGCGGGTGGCAGGTGTGTACGCCGACCTGGTGCGGGCGGCCACGGGCGCGCGGCGCGGCTCGGCCGCGGCGGCGTTGCGGGAGGCCGCGGTGCGCGCGGTGCGCTGGAGCGGGGAGAGCGTAGCCTTCCCTGGGCTCGCCGAGCGGGCCGGCGAACCGGCGGGCGCGGCCGGTACCGCGCCGTCGGCCTCCGCCTCGGTGTCGCCGTGACCTGGTGACCCGCCGAGCGCCCGTTACGACGACCCGGACTGGATTGGACTGGAAGGGAACGACTCGCGCATGGCTTTCGAACCGCCTCCGCGCCTGGTACGGGCGCTCGGTGAGACGGCACCGGCCGGGGACGACTGGCTGGCACGGCTGCCCGAGGCCGTCGAACAGGCCGTCGCCCGGCGCGAGTTGACCGTGGAGCGGGTCCAGGTGCCGGGCGGCCGCAGCAGCCTGGTGGTGCTGGTGCGGCAGCCGGACGGCACCCCCGCCGTACTGAAGCTGGCCCCGCCCAGGGCCCGCCCGGAGAGCGAGCGGGCGGCGCTGGCGCACTGGGGCGGACTGGGCGCCGTACAGCTGCTGGAAGGCGATGCGGAGGACGGCGCGCTGCTGCTGGAGCGGCTGCACCCGGATGTGTCGGTGCGGTCGCTGCCGGAGGCGAAGGCGCTGCTGGAGGCGGCGGGGACGCTGCGGCGGCTGTGGGTGGAGCCGCCGGCCGGTCCCGCCTTCGAGACGGTCGCCGAGCGCACGGGGCGCCAGGCGGCGGCGATGCGGGCGGGCGCGGAGGCCGACCCCGAGGTGGCGCCGCTGGTCGACGCGGCGCTCGCGGCCCGCGAGGAGCTGCTGGCCGCACCGCCCGAGCACCGGTTGCTGCACGGCACGTTCCGGCAGAGCAAGGTGCTGGCCGGGGAGCGGATGCCGTGGCTGGCGGTGGGGCCGGATCCGGTGGTCGGTGAGTGTGCCTTCGACCTGGCCCGGTTGGTGCGGGACCGGGTGGAGGACCTGATCGCCGCGCCGTCCGGAGCGGCCGTCGTACGGCGGCGGATCAAGCGGCTTGCCGAGTCGCTGGACGTCGATCAGGAGCGGCTGCGCGGCTGGACGCTGTTCCGCGCGGTGGAGTCCGGGGTGCGGGCGCTTCGCGTGGGGCGGCCGAAGGACGGCGAGTTGCTGCTGGAGTTCGCCGGCTGGCTGTAGGACCGCCGAAGCCCCCCGAGCCGCTGCGGGCTTCGGGGGGCTTCTTCGAAGGTTTCCCCTGACGCTACGCGGTCAGGCGGGCGATCGCTTCCTCGACCGGCAGTTCCTCGCGCTCGCCGGTCTTGCGGTCCTTCAGTTCCAGGACGCCCTCGCCGGAGCGGCGGCCGGCGACGAGGATCTGGGGGACTCCGATCAGCTCGGCGTCGGTGAACTTCACGCCCGGGGAGACGCCGGCCCGGTCGTCGACCAGGACGCGGACGCCCGCGGCGGCGAGCTTCTCGGCGACGTCGAGGGCCAGCTCGGTCTGCAGGGCCTTGCCGGCGGCGACCACGTGCACGTCGGCCGGGGCGACCTCCTTGGGCCACACCAGGCCCTTGTCGTCGGCGCTCTGCTCGGCGATGGCCGCGACCGCGCGGGAGACGCCGATGCCGTAGGAGCCCATGGTGACGCGGACCGGCTTGCCGTTCTGGCCGAGGACGTCGAGCTTGAGGGCGTCGGTGTACTTGCGGCCCAGCTGGAAGATGTGGCCGATCTCGATGGCGCGGTCCAGCTTCAGGCCGGTGCCGCACTGGGGGCAGGGGTCGCCCTCCTGCACCACGACGACGTCCACGTACGCGTCGACCTCGAAGTCACGGCCCGCGGTGACGTTCTTGGCGTGCGTGTTGTCCTTGTTGGCGCCGGTGATCCAGGCGGTGCCGGGGGCCACGCGCGGGTCGGCGATGTACGTGACCTTCTCGCCCAGGCCCTGCGGGCCGACGTAGCCGCGGACCAGGTCGGGACGGCCGGCGAAGTCCGCCTCGGTGACCATCTCGACGACGGCCGGGGCGAAGTGCGCCTCGACCTTGTCCAGGTCCACCTCGCGGTCACCGGGGACGCCGACGGCGACGATCTCGCCGTCCACCTTGACCAGCAGGTTCTTCAGCGTGGCGGAGGCGGGGACGCCGAGGGAGGCGGCCAGGGTCTCGATGGTCGGGGTGTCGGGGGTGGGGATCTCCTCCAGCGCGGGCACGGCCGAGGCGTCGATCTCCTTGAGCGCGTAGGTGATCGCCTCGGTGTTGGCGGCGAAGTCGCAGTTCGGGCAGTCCGCGAAGGTGTCCTCGCCGGCCTCGGCCGGGGCCAGGAACTCCTCCGACTTCGAGCCGCCCATGGCGCCGGCGGTGGCTGCGCAGATGCGGTAGTCGAGGCCGAGGCGCTGGAAGATGCGCTGGTATGCCTGGCGGTGCAGGGCGTAGGACTGGGCGAGGCCCTCGTCCTCCAGATCGAAGGAGTACGAGTCCTTCATCAGGAACTCGCGGCCGCGCAGGATGCCGGCGCGGGGCCGGGCCTCGTCGCGGAACTTGGTCTGGATCTGGTAGAGGATCACCGGCAGGTCCTTGTAGGACGTGCACTGGTCCTTGACCAGGAGGGTGAAGATCTCCTCGTGGGTGGGGCCGAGGAGGTAGTCGCCGCCCTTGCGGTCCTTGAGGCGGAACAGTTCCTGGCCGTACTCGTCCCAGCGGCCGGTCGCCTCGTAGGGCTCGCGCGGCAGCAGGGCGGGCAGCGAGACCTCCTGGGCGCCGACGGCGTCCATCTCCTCGCGGACGATCCGCTCGACGTTGCCGAGGACCTTCTTGCCGAGGGGCAGCCAGCTCCAGATGCCGGCGGCCGTGCGGCGGACGTAGCCGGCGCGGACGAGGAGCTTGTGGCTGAGGACCTCGGCGTCCGCCGGGTCGTCGCGCAGCGTCTTCGCCATCAACTGGGACATGCGCTGGACCGGTGCGTTGGCCATGGTTCTCGTACTCCTGCCGGGAAAGGGTGATGGCATAGGAGGTTAGCCGGGCTGGCTGCGCGGGCGGAAATCGGATATGGCGTCGTCTTTATTCGCGGCTTTATTTGCGGCGCAGCGGCAGGGGGGCTCCCATCACGGCGTACGGCCGCGGCGCGCTCGGGAAGTGGACCTGGCGGGCCAGGTCGACGTACCCGAGGGAGAAGTACAGACCGCGGGCGGGGCTGTCGGTGTCGATCGCGGAGAGGATCGAGCGGGGTTCGTCGGCGGAGTCGGTGATCGTGGTGATGAGCCGTCGCCCGATCCCGCGGTTCTGGTGGTCGGGGTGGACGTGCAGCTCCGTGATCACGAAGGAGTCGTCCAGCCAGTGGTCGTTGCCGGCCGCGCGGAGGTAGGGCTCCACGACGGTGGACCACCAGTGGGTGCGGCTGTTGGGCATGCCGTAGACGAATCCCACGAGGTGGCGACCGACTCTCGCGCCGAGGGCCCTCGCGCCCGGGAACTGCATGTGGCGCTGGACGATCTGCCGGCGTACGGCGACCTCGTCGGGGCCCAGTCCGAAGGCGACGGCTTGGACGGCCAAGGCCTCGTCCACGTGGGCAGCGAGGTCCAGGGAGCCGATCACGAGGTCCATGCCCGGAGCGTACAGGGGGCTCAGAACAGCACGCTCATGAAGGCGCCGACCTCGTGGAAGCCCACGCGCAGGTACGTCCTTCTCGCCGCCGTGTTGAAGTCGTTCACATAGAGGCTGACGACCGGGGCGACGTCGGCGAGGGCGTAGCGCAGGACGGCCGCCATGCCCGGTGCCGCCAGGCCCCTCCCCCGGTACTCGGGGGCCACCCAGACGCCCTGGATCTGGCAGGCCTGGCTGGTCGCGGCGCCGATCTCCGCCTTGAAGGCGACCTTGCCGTGCTCGTCGAGGCGGGCGAAGGAGCGGCCGGCGCCGACGAGTTCGGCGACGCGGGCCTGGTACAGCAGACCGCCGTCACCGGCCAGCGGTGACACACCGACCTCCTCGGTGAACATCGCCACGCACGCCGGCATGATCGTCTCCATCTCGTCCTTGCGGACGCGGCGGACGTAGGGGTCGGGGGCGATGTCGGCGGGCATGCCGTCGGTGACCATCAGGGGCTGGTGGGCGCGGACCTCGCGGGCGGGGCCCCAGTGGGGTTCGAGCAGGCGCCACAGCGCGGCGGTGGCTTCGGCGGGGCCGACGATGGAGGAGCAGCGGCGGCCGGCCCGGCGGGCCCGGTCGGCGAAGGCGCGGACGGCGCGCGGGGTGGCGCAGACCGGGACCAGGTTGGCGCCCGCGTAGCACAGGGACGTGAGCATGCCGTCCTCGTACCAGCCCCACATCTCGCCGCCGAGCCGCCAGGGGTCGAGGCCCGCGATCTGGACCCGTGAGGTCACGAAGGCGTTCGCGACCGGCTCACGGTCGAGGACGGCGAGCGCGGCGTCGAGGTCACTCGGTTCGAGCACCCGGGAGGTGGTCTGGGTCAACACGTGCGGGGCCTCACCCTGGGGGTTCTGCTGGTCCCGGAACTTTACCCCGAGCGTTTGTGGAGCGCTTCTGGGCGAGGACGGCTCAGTAGGACGGCATCGAGGGTGGGCGTCTCCTGCCCCGGGAACTCGCGCATCTCCTGGCCGTGCACCGACCGGAGGAACTCCCTGACTTCGTCGATGGTCGTCTGCCACTCAGAGATCTCATGCCCGTCCTCGTCGACCGTGGATCGCGGTTCCACGAAATGCCAAGGCTCATCCGGCGTGAAATCCTCTTCGATTCCCTCGAGGAAAATAATCGAGTTCTGGACGTAGATGACGCTTCCCGACCGGTAGACGGGCCAACAGAAAATAAAGTTACTGTTCGCTGGATCCGTGATGGATGCAATGAGACACGATACGGCGTCATCAGCCCGCTCGAGAACCTTCAACGCCCGAAACCAGCTGGCCTGATACCGTTCTACATCCCAGTAGGTCAGGTCCATCGGAAAATTCTCTCCGAAGTCCCGCACCGCAATGCGGCCCACCGCGCCAACGCCGGCCGCGGCTTCGGTGGGCGATGGGACGGAGACGACCCGAATGGAGAACGTGTCACTTCTTGAGGTACCCACGGTTATGTGCCGATGTCCCGAAGCCGCCGCGCGATATCGATGTCCCTCTGGAGTGCGCTGAGCCGCGGCGGCTCTCGGCTGGAGTCGAGGACGACGACGCGCAGCCGATCTCCGACCTGGGGGGGTGCGGTGCTCGGATCCCACCAGGAGGGATGCTTCACCTGATCGATGAATCCGGTCTCGCCGTCAGCGTCGACCTTTGCCCCCACAGGAGCCACCGCGACCACGGTCACGTCGAGCTCCTGATGATTGCGGAACGTCATTTCGGTCCTCCGAATATGGAAACCCAGCTGCGTCCCTGGGTCAGCTCGTTGAACCGATCCAGCTTCTCCACCGGAATTTCGAACTCTAGGCGCGGCGCCCCGTTGGGGCCGTTGTAGTCGTGGATTTTCGCATGCTCGCCGAATTCCTCAAGGAACGACGGATGCATGTCATACTTGACCATTCCCTTGGCAAAGTTCGCACCCGTCGGCCCAGCGTACTCCGCTGCGACGGCCCGTTCGCCGAAGTAGATCTTCCCGTCGGACATGATGCCGCCGCCGATGTCCACCCCAGGCTGGTGGTTGGCCGGATTCGGGCCGTTCGCAAGTTCGTATTCAGCATGCGCTCCCTTCGGGGTCCGGTAGATGGGAATGTAGTCCGGCGCCAGGCCCAGGTAGTCCGTCCACGACAGGGGGTTCGGCACATAGGTCGAGGAGTTGGGCGCGGGTGCGAGTCCGAGCGGGTCGGGGGTGAGGTAGCGGGCGGTTTCGGGATCGTAGTGGCGGAAGTAGTTGTAGTGGAGGCCGGTTTCGGGGTCGTAGTACTGGCCCGGGAAGCGCAAGGGCGTGTAGGTCGTGCTGTCTGCCGCCCACGCCGTTGTCCCCCACAGCGTGCTGCGGGTACGCCAGGCTATGTCGCCCTGCTCGTCCACGAGTTCGTTCGGGGTGCCGACCAGGTCGGTGACTATGGCGAAGAAGCGGGAGTCGATCTCATCCTGCGGGGCATCCGCCGCCGTGATGCGTTCGGTCTGGGCGAGGGGGCGTAGGCCCTGGTGGTCCCAGGTGAGGGTGACCGGGTTGGGGAGGGACGAAGAGGTCGTCGTCTGTTCGCAGAGAGTCGTGCCGTCCCAGGTGAAGTCCACCCTCTCCAGCACCGTTTCGGCGTCTTCCGCCAGGCGGAGTTTTGCCGTGCGGCGGCCCAGGGGGTCGTAGGTGTAGCGCCAGCGGGAGCCGTCCGGGGTCACCACCGATGTCAGGCGGTCCTCCGCGTCCCATTCGTACTGCCAGGTGTCCGGTTTCCTCGACAGGCGGGTCTTCTGGCGGAGGGTGATGCGGCCGAGGGCGTCGTGTTGGTAGCGGACGTTGCCGGCTCGGGTGATGCGGGTGCCCGTGTAGGTGCGGGTGCCCGTTGCCTCCGTGCCCGGGTGGTTCGTCGGCCAGGTTGCCTCGGTCTGGTTGCCTGCCGCGTCGTACGCGTACCGCTCCGTCCAGCCCGCCGCATGGACCGCCGTTACCCTGCCCGTCGCGTCCAGGTCGAAGCGGCGGGAGCCGGAGAGGTGGTCTTCTATGCCGGTCAGGTTGCCGTCGGCTCGGTAGGTGTACGTCCTGCTCTGCAGCAGGCGGCCCGCTGTGCCCGTCACCGACTGAGTGGTCAGGCGGCCCAAGGGGTCGAAGGTGTGCTGCAGGGTGATCGTTTCGCCTATGTGGCGGGTCAGTTCGCGGCCTGACTCGTCGTAGGTGAAGTCGATGGTGCGACCCGACGCCACCATCCCCGTGCGGCGGCCTGCCTCGTCGTACGTCCAGGTGCTGTGGGCGCCGGTGGGGGTGGTGCGGGCGGTACGGCGGCCCAGGGTGTCGTATGCGTACGTCACCGTGCGGCCGTTGACCGTCTCGGAGTGCAGGCGGCCGTAACGGTCGCGCAGCAGGCTCAGTGTCGTGCCGTCCGGGCCCGTTGCCTGGGCCAGTTGGTCGGTGAAGTCGTAGGCATAGGTGGTGACGTCACCTGCGGCGTTCTTGGTGGCGATGCGGCCCAGGGCGTCGCGTTCGAAGGACGTGACCTCACCGAGGGCGTTCCGGCGTGAGATCAGGCGCCCCGCCGGGTCGTACTCGTAGGTGAGGGTGCGGGCGTCGAAGTCCGTCTCCGACAGCAGGCGGCCGACCGGGTCGTAGGCGTACTCCCACGTCAGACCCTGCGGGTTCGTGACCTTCGTCAGGCGCAGTTCCGCGTCGTGGGTGAACTCGTAGCGGACTCCGTCCGGACCTGTGCGGGCCGACAGGAGGTCGAAGTGGGTGTACTCGAAGTGCGTGACACCGTCCAGAGAGTCCGTGTGGCTGGTGCAGTTGCCCTCGCCGTCGTACGTCCACGACTCCGTCGTGCCGTCGGGAGCCGTACGGCGGGCCAGACGGCCTTCCACCGTCCATTCCAGGTGAGTCGTCGCGCCGGTCGGGTCCGTGATCGCGACCGGGCGGCCGAAGGCGTCCCGGTCGTACCTGGTGACTGCGCCGAGTGGGTCGGTCACCTCGATCGGGAGGCCCGCCCGGTCGCAGAGCACCTTCGTCGTGTGGCCCAGCGGGTCCGTCACCGACGTCAGATGACCGGCCTCCGTATAGGTGAAGCGCGTGGCCTGGGCCGCCGGGTCCGTCACCGAGGTGCGGTTGCCCCGGTCATCGTAGGTGCTGCGGTGTGTGTTGCCGTCCGTGCCGGTCACCTTGACCGGCAGGCCATGGCCGTTGTAGTCCGCTCTCGCCTCGCGGCCGTCCGGGCGGAGGACCGAGATGAGGTTGCCCTCGTCGTCGTAACGGAACATGGTCGTATGACCAAGGGGGTCCGTCGTGGAGAGCAGTCGGTTGTAGCGGTCGCGGGTGAAGTGGGTCGCCGCGCCCAGCGGGTCTATTTCCGTTACGACCTGGCTGTTGGCGTTGATGAGGTAGCGGCGGGTGTGGCCCTCACCCGTCACCGTGCTGGTGACCCGGTGGCCTGTCGCCGGGTCCGTGTCGTCGTACGACAGGCGCAGGGCCATGTGGCCGTGTGAGCCGCTCTCGGCGATGCAGCGGTCCCGGTCGTCGTACTCGTACGTGTAACTGCGGTTGTTCGTGTCCGTCCAGGACACCACCCGGGCGCGGTCGTCGTAGCCGAAGCGGAGGGGGAGGCCCGAGCTGTTGATGACCTCCGCCAGGTGGCCTTCGGGAGAGTAGCCGTAGCGCTTGATTTCTACGTCGGTGCCGTCGGGGGCCGCGCCCGCCAGGTGCAGGGCCGTGATGCGGTCACCGGCTGTCGTGATCTTCAGGCGGTAGCCGCCGGAGGAGGCGATCGCCAGCGGGGTGCCCTTGGCGTCGTACTCGAAGGTGAGCCAGTTGCCGTTGCGGTCGTCTATCTGTTCCAGGACGGCCCGGTCATCCGTCTGGTCGGCAAAGTGCCAGACCCGGCCCGAGCGGAGGTCCGTGATCGTGTAGCCGCCGTCGACGCGAGCCAGGGGCCAGCGGTTGCCGCCGTGGGTGGGGACGGTCGGGGCGCCGGGCTGGGGGTGGGGGTAGGTGAGGAGGAGGCCGTCCTCCGTCACGAAGATGACCCCCTCGGCGTCGATCGCCAGGTGCTGGTCGACCGTGGAGGACCAGGACGGGCCGAACCAGTGGCCCAGGCGGTAGCCGGACTCCACGCGGCGGGTGAAGGTCAGGGGGAGGGTGCCGGGGAGTACGACATCCGTCTGCGGCAGGTACATCTTGCCGGTGACCAGGTCGACCGGGTCGGTGTTGTCGTCCTGGACCTTGTTCTTCGGGTTCTCCGCCACGCCCTCGGGGTCCTCGCCCGCCGCCTGGCGAGCGTCGCCTGCCGCACCCTGCTCGCCCGCGCGCAGGTCGGTTCCCAGGCCGTCGAGTTCGCTGGGCAGGGCGCGGGCGCCGGGGATCGAGATGCCGTCGAACAGGGCGCGGAAACCGCCCGCCTCGCCCGCCGCCCTGGCCAGCGCACCGCCGCCGCCGAAGGCGCCGCCGAACACCATCCCGGACGTCGCGGCGTCGCTCGCCTCGTCCAGGCTGAAGCCCTTGCTCTCGCCGGTGGCCATGGCGACCGGCTGGCTGACGGCCAGGTCGACGGTGACCGACTCGACGCCGCCGATCGCGGCCGTGGCCAGGGTGGTACCCGCGATGGTGGCGATCTCGGTGGAGACCTCGATGCCGAGTGTCCCGGCGAGTTCCACGATGCCCGCGGTGGCCGCCGCGGCCGCGCCCTCGGAGATACCGGCCGTGAAGATCGCCAGCGCCGTACCCGCGACGATGGTCGCGCCGACGATCTCCAACTCGTGTTCCAGGCGTGTGACCGCGTGGTGGACGGCATCGGCGTACTTGTCCAGCGCCTTGGCCATGTCACGGGCGGCGTCGGCCATGTCCTTCAGCCAGCCGTGGCCGTTGTAGTGGTAGCGGCGCCAGAACGGGTCGTCGAAGGCGGAGATCGCCTCGCCCTTGTTGTCCTCGATGATGTGCCGGGCCGACTTGTTCGCCGCCGACAGCACGTCCTCGATGTCGTCCGCGAAGGTACGCCAGGCCTTTGCCGCGTCGCGCAGCCCGCCCTCGTCGGCCGCCGGCCACCACATGCCGGTGAGGTCCTGGACGATCTCCTTCGCCTTGTCGGCCGCGCTCACTTGGCCTGGCCCCCGCCCTCGCCCTGGCCGTGCACATGGATCCGGCTGAACATCGAGCGGACGAGCTGCTCGTTGTCGATGTGGCCGTCCGCCATGTCGCTCATCGCCTCGTGGATGCTGGCCAAGCCCTGAGCGAGGATGTTCGCCGCGTTCTCGATCTTCGTGACGTTCGGGCCGTAGGCGTCGTGGAACTCCTTGCCCTGCTTGTCGTCACCCCACGGCGAACCCGCCGCCGCCAGCGCCGTCTTGAGCTTGGTGAGCGCCTTCGTGAGATCGGTACTGTGCGTCTGGAAATGCGGAGCCGTCTGCTTCAGATCGTCGATCTTGATGTCGAGTATCTTGCCGTCGCCGCCGCTGCCGCCCTGGTCGCCCATGGTGCCGCGCCCCTCCCCGTCAGTCTGCTCAACAGCTCGAAAACACTAGTTTCCAAGACGCGTTCGCAAACGGGAGCGACACCAATGGGCGGTAAAGATCCGTTCAGGATTGCGCAAGACCGAGGAACGCCTGCCAGGCGGCGGGGGGCAGCGTGAGGGTGGGGGCGGTGGCGGGGTTCTGCTTGGAGTCTCGTACGTGGATGGTGGTGGGGCTGGTGGCGACCTCTACGCATTCGCCGCCGTCACCAGTGCTGTAGCTGGACTTGAACCACGTCAGTTCGGACGACTCTTCGACCATCATGTCTCTCCCAGCAACTTCTCTACGAGGGCCAGTGATTCACTCGGCGTCAAGGCCTGGGCGCGCAGGATGCCGTACTGCTCCTCTAGCTCCCTGACCGTCTGACGGTCGGTGTAGAGGCGGCTGCTCTTGTAAGCCTCCACATAGGCGATCCTGCGCCCTTCTTTCGTTTCGATCAAGGTGAATGGGCCTCCAAGTCCAGCATGCGACTCGCGAGCCATGGGCATCACCTGGATTTCGACGTTACGGCGCTGCCCATAGAGCAGGATCTGCTCCAACTGCCCACGCATCACTGCCTGTCCGCCCAGTGGCCGACGCAGAAGGTGCTCCTCAATCACGAAGCTGATGGTTGGGAACACTGACTGGGCGAAGACGTCCTGCCGGGCCAGACGGGCCGCGACCCGCTTCTGAACAGTCTCCTCGTCCACGAGCGGACGCCACATCCTGAAGACCGCGAGCGCATAGTCCTCCGTCTGGAGCAGGCCCGGGATCGCCTTCGTAGCGAACACATGCAGCGCAACTGCCTTCTTCTCCAGTACCGCCGCATCCTGGAAGAACGCCGGATACTGCGCCTTCTCCATCTCCTCGATGAAATCGACCAGCACCCCGCGTGCGCCCAGCACCTCGTCGGCCTGCATGATGAACCTGGCCGACGGAATGCGCCTGCCCTGCTCGAACGACGCGATGGTCGCCGCCGAGTACCCGGTACGGGAGCCGAGTTCGGCGCGCTCCATGCCCGCCTGTGCCCGTAGCCGCTTCAACAGCCGCCCAAAGATGAGCGGGACGGCCGAATCCGGACCGGACTCGCCCTCGGGCTCCGTTACTTCAGGCTCTGCCTGAACTTCCTCGCTCACGTACACCCCCAATGCCCTCGCGCCACCGCCGGTCACGGCGCGCCCGTGTACAGCGGCACCCCACGCTCGTACAACGCGTGAACAGTCATGGTGCAGCCGCTGTTCAACGTTACTGAGCGTGCGCGAGCGTAAGCGACATGAAGTCAGAAATCTCCACCCGCGAGTTCGCCATGCGCTTCACCTCCACCCCACGAGGCGCCCGGCTCGCCCGGCGGCTCGTCTCGCTCCGGCTGGACGAGTGGGGGCACCCCTACCGCGGCCCCGTCAATGAAGCCGTCACGCTGATCGCCGCCGAACTCGTCGCGAACGCCGTACGGCACGGGCACGTACCCGGGCGGGACTTCCGTCTCCGGCTCACCGAGTCGTCCGGCACCCTGCGCCTGGAGGTCTCCGACACCCGTACCGAGCGGCTCCCCGAGGTGCGGGTCCCGACCGACGAGTCCGGGCGGGGGCTCCTGCTGGTCGAGGCGCTCGCCGACAAGTGGGGCGTCACGCCTCGACAGCCCGGCAAATCCGTCTGGGCGGAGGTATGGCTGAGTCCCGCCACCCAGGAGTGACGGGACTCACGAACATCAAAAAGTTCAGCCGGCCACCGACACCGACGGCTCGCCCGACTCCACGCCCTCGTCCTGCATCTGCTCGGCCAGCTTCATGGCCTCCTCGATGAGGGTCTCGACGATCTTGGACTCGGGGACGGTCTTGATGACCTCGCCCTTGACGAAGATCTGGCCCTTGCCGTTGCCGGAGGCGACACCGAGGTCGGCCTCACGGGCCTCGCCCGGGCCGTTCACCACGCAGCCCATGACGGCCACTCGCAGCGGAACCTCCATGCCGGTCAGACCGGCGGTGACCTCTTCGGCGAGCTTGTAGACGTCGACCTGGGCGCGGCCGCAGGACGGGCAGGAGACGATCTCCAGGCCGCGCTGGCGCAGACCGAGCGACTGGAGGATCTGGAGGCCGACCTTGACCTCCTCGACGGGGGGAGCCGACAGCGACACGCGGATCGTGTCGCCGACGCCCTGGGACAGCAGCGCGCCGAAGGCCACCGCCGACTTGATCGTGCCCTGGAACGCCGGGCCCGCCTCGGTCACGCCGAGGTGGAGGGGGTAGTCGCACTGCTCCGCGAGCTGGCGGTAGGCCTCGATCATGACGACCGGGTCGTTGTGCTTGACGGAGATCTTGATGTCCCGGAAGTCGTGCTCCTCGAAGAGGGACGCCTCCCACAGGGCCGACTCGACCAGGGCCTCGGGGGTCGCCTTGCCGTACTTCTGGAGCAGGCGTCGGTCGAGGGAGCCGGCGTTGACACCGATGCGGATCGGGGTGCCGTGGTCCTTGGCGGCCTTGGCGATCTCCCTGACCTTGTCGTCGAACTGCTTGATGTTGCCGGGGTTGACGCGGACGGCGGCGCAGCCGGCCTCGATGGCGGCGAAGACGTACTTGGGCTGGAAGTGGATGTCCGCGATGACCGGGATCTGGGACTTCTTCGCGATCGTCGCCAGCGCGTCCGCATCATCCTGCGTCGGGCACGCCACCCGCACGATCTGGCAGCCCGACGCGGTCAGCTCGGCGATCTGCTGGAGCGTGGCGCCGATGTCGGACGTACGGGTCGTCGTCATCGACTGGACCGAGACGGGCGCGTCTCCGCCGACCGCCACGCTTCCGACCTGGATCTGCCGGCTCTTCCGGCGCTCGGCGAGCTTGGTCGGAACGGACGGCATGCCGAGAGAAATCGCAGTCATCTGCTGTGCAACCCCAAGTCGTGGATCAAGGTCCGGTCCCGTCGTCGGGCGGGCTCCAGGCTTCGAGATTACGGCACACGCCTCGGCCCGAGCACATCCCACCCGTCAAACCCACCCGATGGAAGGCGGCCCGGAAGATCCTCCTCCGGGTCGCCGAGAACGTCATACGGCTACGAGATGTTCACCGTGTTAACGACGTCCGGACCGTCTTGCGCACTCTGGGGAGCTTCAGCATCGAGCGCCGTTCGGATGGCCAGCTCCGGCCCTGCCGCGTGGCCCAAGACCTGTGTGCCCACCCCCTCCTCATCGAGGAGCTTCACGATCTCCGGCCACACGCCGTCCGCCATCCATGCGCGCTGCCTGCAGCGGACCTTCTCAGGGGCACCGAACCGGTCTGGAAGGTCGCGCCAAAGGATTCCGGTGCGCAGGCGGTGCAGCATTCCCGTGACGGCTGCTCGCAGATCCAGAGGGGAGCGCAAGTGGTGCGCCCGGTACCTGGAGCGAAGTAAATCCTCGATACGGCTCCACTGGCTGTCTGTGGGATCGGGAGGGACAAGTGTCCCCGTGCGCTCGTGCCACCGGATCGTCAAGCACTTCGTTCCCTCCCGGTACCGGAACTCCGGGTCCACGATGTCCACGCGTACGCCGACCAACTCGATCAGGCGACGCTGCTCGGAGGGCGAGAGCGACCGAAGGTCCGGAGCGGCTGCCTCCAGAACAGCCGTGCGCCGAGCATCCGTGTCGCGCAGGTTCTCCAGTTCGCTCAGCCAGTCCCGAGCGTGAGCCAGGATCCGTTCGAAGACCCTCTGCTCCGCTTCGAGCTGGCGCATCGCAACGGCGATGACACGGTTGTGCTGGGCCTGGTACCTCAGATCACCGAGTTCCTCGGCGCACTGCGCAACGATTCGCTCCAGCGAGGCCACCCGTTCAAGGTGCCGCATCAGCTGCGTCTGCGCCTGCGAAGAAGTCGACAGCGTCGGCCTGCGGTGCACCGGCATCGAAGCGAGCAAGCCATTCACGTGCCGTGCCACCTGTTCCTCCACGCGATCAGCGGGAAGAAAGACGCAGCCGCAGGGGTCACCTGCTTCCCATCCTGAGCAGCGATATGTACGGATCTGGTCTTTGCTGCGGAAACACCCGATGTAGGGACGCCCGCACTGACCGCGGATTCGCCCGGTGAGCGGGTAGGCCTGGATGGGGTTCCTGCGCTGCCGGGCCAGCGCAGCCAATGCCTCCTGAAAGGCGCGGACCCGGTGTGCCGGGAGAAGCGGAGGGAGCGGGATCACCACGGTCTCACCGTGCAAGGGACGTCCATCTCCGCCGAGCCTGGTGCAATGGCCGCCCCATTGCCGATCAGGACGCCGAAAGACCGCTTCTCCGACAAACGCCGCGCTCTGCAAGCGTTTGTGAAGGTTCACGGCTGTCCAGCGCTTACCGTTCCGGGTGGGAATTCCGCGGCTGTTCAGTTCCTCCGCGAGTCCCGAGAGGGTGCGTCCGCCCTCGATCACGAGGTCAGCCAGAAGCCTCACCACCTCCGCCTCGCCCGGATCCGCTTCGAGAGTCGAGCCGAAGGCGCCCTTTCCGCTGATCCTGTAGCCGTAGGGAGGCGGACCGCCCGGCCATCCGCCGTCGACCGCCTTCAATTGCCGACCGGACTGTGTACGACTGACGATTCGCCGATAGTCGGCCTCCACCTCCCGTGCGAGCCGGTCGACCGTGAGCCACCATTCGAGACCGGGTTCACCCAGTGGCTCGGCACAGCACTCAACCCGCGCTCCGGCATCCTCGATCTGCCAGATGCAACGCCAGATGGCCGCCTCCGTTCGCCCCAGACGGTCGAGGCGATGCACGAGGACGAGATTCACCTGCCCCGTGGAGATGTCGCCAAGGAGTGCCGTCAGACCAGGACGCGAGTCCGTCGAACCTGACTCACCCATGTCCTCACGAGCCCCCACCAGACGCCATGCCAACCGCTCCCCTACGAACGCCCGGATGGCCTGCGCCTGGGCCGGAATTCCGTACTTCCCCTTCTGCTCCGCAGTGGAGACCCGCATGTATGCGGCGACAGCAACGATCTCCGTGTCCTTGGCCTTGTCATCTGCGCGCGGCGCAGTACCTTGCTGCATGTCAGTCCCTTCACGACTGGCCAGACCCCAGGGTGTTCGCGCACCGCTGGGGTCGCCCATGAACAGCAAGAACGTACGAAGTCCGCCTCCGCGTCGTACGAAAAAGTCGCGCCCTTCACTCGTGTGAGTTACACGAGTGAAGGGCGCACCCTGCGAACACCGCGACAGATATCGACCGATTTCTAACTGATCTTGATCGGGTTGACGACATCCGCAATCAGGACGAGAACGGTAAAGCAAACAAAGATCCCCGCCACCACATACGCCACCGGCATCAGCTTCGCCACGTCGAACGGGCCCGGGTCCGGGCGGCGGAGTACCCGTGCCACGTTCCGCCGCAGGGCCTCCCACAGGGCGCCCGCGATGTGCCCGCCGTCGAGCGGGAGCAGCGGGAGCATGTTGAACAGGAACAGGGAGAGGTTGAAGCCGGCGAGCAGCATCACGAAGTTCGCGAGCTGCTGGGAGGCGGGGATGTCCAGCGTGGCGATCTCGCCGGTGATGCGGGCCGCGCCGACGATGCCGATCGGGGAGTCCGGCTGGCGCGGGGCGTCGCCGAAGGCCGCGTCCCAGAGGGCCGGGATCTTGGCGGGCAGGGCGGCGAGGGAGTCGATGGCGTTGCCGACCTGGTCGGTCATCCAGGTCACGGACCCGCCGAAGTCCTGCTTGACGACTCCGGTGGCGGAGCTGAAGCCGAGGAAGCCGGCCTGGACGTAGCCCTGGACGTACCGCCCGCTGGCGTCCTTCTTCGCGACCTGGTTCTTGGTGATCGTCGGGTGCAGGGTCAGCTCCTGGCCCTTGCGGTCGACGACGATCGAGACCGTCTTGCCCGCGCTGTCCCGGATGAGGTCCGAGAGGGTGTTCCAGTCCTTGGTGGGCTTGCCGTCGAAGGAGACGATCCTGTCGCCCGCCTTCAGGCCGGCCTTCTTCGCCGGGGACTCGGGGTCGGACTTCTTGCAGGTGTCGCGGTGCTCGCTCTGGTCGATGGAGCACGGTGAGACCGAGGCGACGGTGGTCGTCTGCTGGGGGATGCCGAAGCCCATCAGGACGGTGAAGAACAGGCCGATCGCGAGGATCAGGTTCATGAAGGGGCCCGCGAACATGACGATGACGCGCTTCCACGGCTTGCGTGTGTAGAACATGCGCGTTTCGTCACCGGGCTGCAGTTCCTCGAAGGCGGCCGAGCGGGCGTCCTCGATCATGCCCCGCCACGGGGAGGTCGAGCGGGCGGAGACCCGGCCCTGGTCGTCGGGCGGGAACATGCCGATCATGCGGATATAGCCGCCGAGCGGGATGGCCTTGACGCCGTACTCGGTCTCGCCCTTCTTCCGCGACCAGACGGTCGGGCCGAAGCCGACCATGTACTGCGGGACGCGGATGCCGAAGAGTTTGGCCGTGGACAGGTGTCCCAGCTCGTGCCAGGCGATCGAGACCAGCAGGCCGACGAAGAAGACCCCTATGCCGAGGATGAACATCAAGGTCGTCATGCACGCGCCTCCGCGGTCTCCGTCGTGGCTGTGAGTTCACGGGCCCGGGCGCGGGCCCAGGTCTCCGCTTCGAGGACGTCCGACACCGTGAGTGAAGTTCCCGTGGCCGGGGTGCCGTGCTCCTCGACCACCCGGGTGACGGTCTCCATGATGCCGTTGAAGGGCAGCGCGCCGCCCAGGAAGGCCTCGACGCACTCCTCGTTCGCCGCATTGAACACCGCCGGGGCGGTGCCCGCGAGCTGCCCCACGTGCCGGGCGAGGTTCACCGAGGGGAAGGCCTCGTTGTCGAGCGGGAAGAACTCCCAGGTGGAGGCCTCGCTCCAGGCGAAGGCGGGCGCCGCGTCCGGGACCCGCTCGGGCCAGCCCAGGCCGATGGCGATGGGCCCGCGCATGTCGGGGGGCGTCGCCTGGGCGATCGTGGATCCGTCGGTGAACTCGACCATCGAGTGGACATACGACTGGGGATGCACGACCACCTCAATGCGGTCGAAGGGAATGTCGTAGAGGAGGTGTGCCTCGATGACCTCCAGGCCCTTGTTGACGAGGGTGGCGGAGTTGATCGTGATGACCGGGCCCATCGCCCAGGTGGGGTGGGCGAGGGCGTCCTCGACGGTGACGTTCGCCAGCTCGGCCTTGGTACGGCCCCGGAAGGGGCCCCCGGACGCCGTGACGACCAGCTTCCGCACGTCGGCCCTCGTCCCGCAGGCCAGCGCCTGGAAGAGCGCGGCGTGCTCGGAGTCGACCGGGATGATCTGGCCCGGCTTGGCGAGCGCCTTGACCAGCGGTCCGCCGACGATCAGCGACTCCTTGTTGGCGAGCGCGAGGGTGCGGCCCGCTTCCAGGGCGGCCAGGGTGGGGGCGAGGCCGATGGAGCCGGTGATGCCGTTGAGCACCGTGTGGCAGTCGGAGGCGGCGACCTGGGTGGCCGCGTCCGGTCCGGCGAGGATCTCGGGCAGCGCCTGCCCGGGGCCGTACGCGGCGGCGAGCGCCTCGCGCAGGGCGGGTACGGCGTCCTCGCGGGCGACGGCCACGGTCCGCACCCGCAGCCGGTGCGCCTGCTCGGCGAGGAGGGCGATCCGGCCGCCGTTCGCGGACAGGGCGGTGACCCGGAAGCGGTCGGGGTTGCGCAGCACGAGGTCGATGGCCTGGGTGCCGATGGATCCGGTGGAGCCGAGGATCACCACGTCCTTGGGGCCGTCGCCCGCGAGGGGGTCGTAGACGAGGTGCGGATCGGCGAGGGGTGCCGGATGGGCGGGGCTGTCGGTCATCCCCCCATTGTTGCCGCATCCGCCGACGGCCAGGACAGGGTGTCCCTCGGGCGGGTGCTCGGCGGGTTCCGTCGCCGGATGGAGGGGGTTTCCCCCGTTTGTGAAGTATCGGTGAAGATCACGTGATAACACTTCACTCGCATCTCTTTCGCGGACGACATCCTGGGGGGATCTCTCCTCGAACCACAGGTACGTCTTCCCGAACGTCAAGATCGGCGCCAGGAGGTACATGAAGATCCACACCGGTGGCGAGCGGCGCCAAGGTCGACTCGTGCTCCTGGACCACGCGGGACCCGAGCGACAAGTACTGCTGAGGACAAGTCCCGCGGAAAAAGTACGCGTTCGGCGGCCGATCATGGCATCCTTCCGTAGGCGCCCACCAAGAAGGGCCACAAAGGGGGAGGAATCACCATGAACCGTATGCGTACGACCGCGACCGTCCTGGCGACGGCCGGTCTTCTGACCGCCGCTCAGCTCGGTCTCGCCGGGGGCGCGTTCGCCGCCACCCAGGCGCCGCAGCGCGCCGGCTGCCCGCTCAACATCGTCTACCCGACCAGCTTCTACATCAACTCGCACGGGTGGGTGACCAACGGGGGCCTCTACTTCGGCATCAAGAGCAAGAGCACGACGCAGAGCTTCAAGAAGGTCAGCTTCACCGTCACGAACGTCAAGAACATCCGCTTCGGCTCGGCCAAGGCCACGGGTGGCAAGGTCACCCACAAGACGTCGCAGACGGTGACCGTGTACACGGGGACGCTGAACAAGAAGGCGAGCCTCGGGGTGAAGGTGCAGACGCACCTGCTCAACACCCGCAGCTACCAGGTGAAGTTCACCCTGCACGGCCAGGGCTGGAACTGCGCCGTGAACCAGGGCACCTGGGGCAACTGACCCCAGGCGCCCGGTCGGGCACGGGGAGCCTCGGCTCAGTCACCGAAGGGGCGGCGCTCGTTCTTCCGCGTCGCCGGCCCGGGGGTCGCATCCGCGATCCACGGGCCGTCCCCGGAGGGATCGACGATGCCCTCCTCCAGCCATGTGTAGGACCCGCCGAGTACGCCCTTGACCACCTTCCGGTCGAGGGCGTCGGTGTTGGTCCACAGGCGGTCGAAGAGTTCCTCGACCCGGATGCGGGCCTGCCGGCAGAAGGCGTCGGCCAGTTGGTAGGCCTCGCGGCCGTGTTCGTCCCGGCTGCGCAGCAGTTCGGCGCGGACGCAGGCCGCGCTCATCGCGAACAGTTCGGCGCCGATGTCCACGATCCGCCCGAGGAAGCCCTGCTTGGTCTCCATCCGGCCCTGCCAGCGGGACATGGCGTAGAAGGTGGAGCGGGCCAGCTTGCGGGCGGTGCGCTCGACATAGCGCAGGTGCCCGGACAGATCAACGTCGTGCTTGAACTCGCCGTAGGACATGGGCAGTTGTCCCGGTCCGGCGACCAGCTTCGGCAGCCACCTGGCGTAGAAGACGCCCGCGTGCGCACCCGCCCTCGCCTTGTCGGACAGGGACTTGTCGGGGTCGATGAGGTCGCCGGCGACAGAGAGGTGGGCGTCGACGGCCTCGCGGGCGATCAGCAGGTGCATGATCTCCGTCGAGCCCTCGAAGATGCGGTTGATGCGCAGGTCCCTGAGCATCTGCTCGGCCGGGACGGCCCGTTCGCCGCGCGCCTTCAGGGACTCGGCCGTCTCGTAGCCGCGTCCGCCGCGGATCTGGACCAGTTCGTCGGCCATCTGCCAGGCCATCTCGGAGCCGTAGAGCTTGGCGAGGGCGGCCTCGATGCGGATGTCGTTGCGGTCCTCGTCGGCCATCTGGGAGGAGAGGTCGAGGACGGCCTCCAGTGCGAAGGTCGTCGCCGCGATGAACGCGATCTTCGAGCCGACCGCCTCGTGCAGCGCCACCGGCTTGCCCCACTGCTCGCGCTCCGCCGACCACTCGCGGGCGATCTTCAGACACCACTTGCCGGAACCGGCGCACATCGCGGGCAGCGAGAGCCGGCCGGTGTTGAGGGTGGTGAGCGCGATCTTCAGGCCCGCGCCCTCGGGGCCGATCCGGTTGGCGGCCGGGACCCGGACCCGGTGGAAACGGGTGACGCCGTTCTCGATGCCGCGCAGGCCCATGAAGGCGTTGCGGTTCTCGACGGTGATGCCCTCCGAGGCCGCCTCCACGACGAACGCGGTGATGCCGCCCTTGCGCCCCTCGGACTTCGGCACGCGCGCCATGACGACGAGCAGGTCGGCGACCACCCCGTTGGTGGTCCACAGCTTCACCCCGTCGAGGACGTAGTCGTCCCCGTCGGGTACGGCCGTGGTGGCGAGCCGCGCCGGGTCGGAGCCGACGTCCGGCTCGGTGAGCAGGAACGCGGAGATGTCGGTGCGGGCGCAGCGGGGCAGGAAGGCGTCCTTCTGCTCCTGGGTGCCGAAGAGCTTCAGCGGCTGGGGGACGCCGATCGACTGGTGGGCGGAGAGCAGCGCGCCGACGGCGGGGCTCACCGAGCCGACCAGGGCGAGGGCCTTGTTGTAGTAGAGCTGGGTGAGGCCGAGACCGCCGTACTTGGGGTCGATCTTCATGCCGAGCGCGCCGAGTTCCTTCAGGCCCGCCACGACCTCGTCGGGGATACGGGCCTCGCGCTCGATGCGGGCGGGGTCGATCGTGGACTCGCAGAACGCGCGCAGCTTGGCGAGGAACTCCTCGCCGCGCCGGACGCTCTCGGGGTCCGGGAGGGGGTGGGGGTGGATGAGGTCGAGCCGGAAGCGCCCGAGGAACAGTTCCTTGGCGAAGCTGGGCTTGCGCCAGTCTTGTTCCCGGGCGGCCTCCGCCACCTGGCGGGCCTCTCGCTCGGTGACGGTGGTGCGTGGGGTGGTGGGGGCGGACATGAGGCTCACCTCGCCGCGAAGAGGGATGATTGCGGACCGTTCGTTACCGACCAGTGCTACTGGATCGTTGGTACCCGAAACGGGCCGACCCCACCACCCCTCGCGCGTCCGATCGGCCGATACGGTTCCTCCATCACTCCGCGAGGCAGGGGGGCGCGGCCAGGGAGGAAAGAGGTGTCGAAGCGCTTCGATAGACACTGGACACCCACTCCTGCTGAAGCTACTGTCAAACACACCCTCATTCGCCCGTATCGGTAACGCGCCGCAGTCGAAGCGCTTCACAAAGCTTGGAGAGCCGGATGGTCACCCTCGCCGAGGTCGCCCAGCACGCCGGAGTCTCGGCGAGCACGGTGAGCTATGTCCTCAGCGGCAAGCGGTCCATCTCCGCGACCACCCGGCAGCGGGTCGAGCAGAGCATCCGGGAACTGGGCTACCACCCGAACGCCGGCGCCCGCGCCCTGGCCGGCAAGCGGTCGAACATCATCGCGCTGATGATCCCGCTGCGCACCGACATGTATGTGCCGGTGATGATGGAGATCGCCATCGCGGTGGCCACCACGGCCCGTACGCACGGCTACGACGTCCTGCTGCTCACCGGGGAGGAGGGGCCCGACGCGGTGCGCCGGGTGACCGGCAGCGGTCTCGCCGACGCGATGATCCTGATGGACGTCGAGCTGGAGGACGAGCGGCTGCCGCTGCTGCGGGAGACCGACCAGCCCTCGGTACTCATCGGCCTGCCCGCCGACACAGAGGGTCTGACCTGTGTGGACCTGGACTGGACGGCGACGGGCGCGCTGTGCGTGGAGCACCTCGCGGGCCTCGGTCACCGCGACATCGCCGTCATCGGCGAGGCCCCGGCCGTCTACGAACGGCACACCGGTTTCGCCGAGCGCACCCTCGACGGACTGCGCTCCCGGGCCCGCGAGTCGGGCGTACGGGTGCTGCACCGGCCGTGCGAGGGCGGGTACGACGCGATGGCCCTCACCCTGGCCCGGATCCTCGACGAGCGCCCGGCGACGAGCGGGTTCGTGGTGCAGAACGAGTCGGCGGTCGAACCGCTGCTCGCGCTGCTGCGCCAGCAGGGCCGGGCCGTGCCGGAGGACGTGTCCGTCGTCGCGATCTGCCCGGACCAGGTCGCCGTCCAGGCCTCGGTGCGGCTGACCTCGGTCGCCATCCCGGCGCAGGAGATGGGCCGGCACGCGGTCGAGCATCTGGTGGCCAAGCTGGACGGGCGCGGCGGTGACGAGGTCGTGCTGCTCGCGCCCGGACTGACGGTACGGGCGAGCTCGGGACCGGCGCCGGCCGTCTCCTGACGTACCTTCCCGTGCCCCGGTCCGACCGGGGCACCCCTCTGCCTGCCTTGTCCCTGTCCCGCACTCCTTCAGGAGCATGCAGTGAATCAGCCTGCTGTCACGGAACCCAAGGTCAGTCTCGCCCAGTCCTCCCCCACCGTCGGCACCTTCCGTGAGCGGGGCGGGGCGCTGGAGTGGAGCGGGCGTCAGGAGACGGTGCGGATCGAGCCGTGGGGTCCGGACGCGGTCCGGGTCCGGGCCCGGCTCGGCGGCCCGGTGCTGGAGGGACTGCCGGGCGCCCTCCTCGCCCCCCCGCCCGCGCGGGACGCCACGGTCGAGATCGGTGACGGCGAGGCGCGGCTGACGGTCGGCGCGCTGACCGCCGAGGTGAGCGCCGAGGGCTTGGTCCGCTTTCTGCGCACCGACGACCGTACGGAACTGCTCGCCGAGGAGCGGGCCCACTTCTGGTGGCCGGGCCCGCGTCTGTACACGGCCGTGGGGGGCGGCCACCACCGCCTGGAGCAGCGCTTCGCCGCCTACGAGGACGAGAAGCTGTACGGCCTCGGCCAGCACCAGCACGGGCGCCTGGACCACAAGGGCCTGGTGCTGGACCTGGTGCAGCGCAACGCCGAGGTGAGTGTGCCGGTGCTGGTGTCCAGCCGGGGCTACACCCTGCTGTGGAACAACCCGGCGATCGGCCGGGTGGAGCTGGCGGGCAACGGCACCCGCTGGGTCGCGGACTCGGCCCGGCAGATCGACTACTGGATCACGGCAGGCACCCCGGCCGACGGCCAGCGCGCCTACAGCGCGGCGACCGGCCGTTCGCCGATGCTGCCGGAGTGGGCGGCCGGCTTCTGGCAGTGCAAGCTGCGCTACCGCACCCAGGACGAACTCCTCGCCGTGGCCCGGGAGTACAAGCGCCGGGGCCTTCCCCTCTCGGCGATCGTGTGCGACTTCTTCCACTGGACCCGCCTCGGCGAGTGGCGGTTCGACCCGAAGGAGTGGCCCGACCCGGCGGCGATGGTCCGCGAGCTGGACGAACTGGGCATCAAGCTGGTGGTGTCCGTGTGGCCGTCCGTGTCGCCGCTGTCCGAGAACCATGCGGTCATGGAGCAACGCGGCCACTTCATCGGCACCCAGTACGGCCCGGCGGCGCACGCCGACTGGCCGGACAAGGAGGTCGCCTCCCCCGTCCAGGTGGCCTTCTACGACGCCACGAACTCCGAGGCCCGTGCGTTCGTGTGGTCCCGGGTTCACGACAACTACCTCTCCCCGTACGGCATTTCGGCGTTCTGGCTGGATGCCTGCGAGCCGGAGCTGAAGCCGGGCTTCCCGGAGAACCTGCGCTACTGGGCGGGCCCGGGCCTGGAGGTGGGCAACCTCTACCCGCGTGAGAACGCCCGCACCTTCTACGAGGGCCTGCGGGCGTCCGGCCTCGGCGACGACGAGGTGATCAGTCTCAACCGCTCGGCGTGGGCGGGCAGCCAGCGCTACGGCGCGGCACTGTGGTCCGGCGACATCGGCACCGACTTCGCCACCCTGCGCCGCCAGATCGCGGCCGGCCTCAACACCGCGCTGTCCGGCATCCCCTGGTGGAACACGGACATCGGCGGCTTCCACGGCGGCGACCCGGAGGACCCGGCGTACCGCGAGGTGATGATCCGCTGGTTCCAGTTCGGCGCGTTCTCCCCGCTGATGCGCCTGCACGGCTTCCGCGACCCGGGCATGCCGCTGGGCCCGGAGATGACGGGCGGCCCGAACGAGGTGTGGTCGTACGGGGAAGAGGCCGGCGCGATCCTGGAGACGTACCTGCGCCTGCGCGAGCGCCTGAAGCCGTACATCCTCGACGTCATGCGGGAGGCCCATGAGGACGGGCTGCCGGTGCTGCGCCCGCTGTTCCTGGAGTTCCCCGAGGACCAGTCGGCGTGGTCGGTGGACGACGCCTACCTCTTCGGCCGGGACCTGCTGGTCGCCCCGGTACTGACGGCAGGGGCCACGGCCCGGACGACGTACCTCCCTGCGGGGGCGCGCTGGACGGACGCGTGGACGGGTCGGCCGTACGAGGGCGGTACGGCGGTGACGGTCGACGCGCCGCTGGAGCGCATCCCGCTGTTCCTACGGGACGGGGCGAGGCTGCCGATCGCGGAATGACAGCGCGGGGAAGTGGGGGGTGATCTGGGGTCACCGTGAGGTCGCCGCTGAGCAACCGGTCCCGGAGCCGCCGGGGCGGGCTCCCAGGTCCCGTGGACCGGTGCGTTCCTCATGGCCGCAGCACCGACACGCCGTAGATGGCGGCGAGGTTCGGGTAGTCCTTGACCAGGCGTCGAAGCGCTTCGATTTTGCTGTGAGGTTAAGTGAACACCTGAGGGCACACAAGGGTCGCTCCCAAGATTCCGCAGGGAGCTTGACATCCTACCCTTCTCGTTTGAGCATCGAAGCGCTTCGAAACTGTCTCGCCGCTCCATCCGCAAGGGGAACAGCTCGTGACCGTTGACTCGCCACCCACACCCCCGTTCCGCGATCCGACGTTGCCCTTCGCGAAGCGCATCGACGACCTGCTGGCGCGGCTCACCCGGGACGAGAAGATCTCCTTCCTGCACCAGTTCGCGCCCGCCGTGGAGCGTCTGGGCATCGCCGCCTTCCGCACCGGCCAGGAGGCCCTGCACGGCGTCGCCTGGATGGGCCCGGCGACGGTGTTCCCCCAGGCCGTCGGACTCGGCGCGACCTGGAACCCGGAGCTGGTGCGGCGGATCGGCGAGGCGGTGTCCAGGGAGGTGCGCGCGATGCGGGCGCGGGACGACCGGGTCGGCCTCAACGTCTGGGCCCCGACGGTCAATCTGCTCCGGCATCCGCTGTGGGGCCGTAACGAGGAGGGCTACTCGGAGGACTCGAAGCTGACCTCGGCGATCGCCACGGCGTACACGCGCGGCCTGCGCGGCGACCATCCGGTGTACTGGCGCACGGCTCCCGTCCTCAAGCACTGGCTCGCCCACAACAACGAGACCGACCGGGCCACTTCGTCCGCCTCGGTCCGCCCGCGCGTGCTGCACGAGTACGATCTGCGCGCCTTCCGGGAGACCGTCGAGGCCGGCGCGGTGGCCGGGGTGATGCCCGCCTACAACCTGGTCAACGGCCGCCCCAACCACCTCTCGCCGTACCTGCGCTCCGAGCTGCGCACCTGGACCGACGAGGAGCTGCTGGTCTGCTCGGACGCGGGCGCGCCCTCCAACCTCGTCGACGCCGAGCACTACTTCGACACCCACGAGGAGGCCACCGCGGCCGCCCTGCTGGCCGGTGTGGACAGCTTCACCGACCACGGCACGGACAGCGCCCGGATCGTCGAGCGGGTCAGGAAGGCGTACGAACAGGGGCTGGTGTCCGAGGCGGACATCGACACCGCCGTACGCCGCCAGCTCTCCGTCCGGTTCCGGCTCGGCGAGTTCGACCCGCACTACGATCCGCACGCCGGCACCGGCGAGTTCGACACCCCCGCGCACCGGGCGCTCGCGCAGGAGGCCGCCGAGCAGGCGATCGTGCTGCTGAAGAACGACGACGACCTCCTGCCCCTCGCCGCCGACACCCGGATCGCGGTGGTCGGTCTCCTCGCCGACGAGTGCAAACTCGACTGGTACAGCGGCGCCCTGCTGCACCGCTCCACCGCCCTGGAGGGCCTGTACGAGCGGTTCGGCGCGGACCGCGTGGAGTTCGCGGAGGGCGTGGACCGCGTCCGGCTGCGCACCGCCGCCGGGGCCTTCCTGCGCGTGCCGGCCGCGGACGCGCCGGTGCAGGCGCGCGGCGCCGAGGGTGCCCTGGACCCGGCCCTGCTCTCCGGCCGCACCGATCTGCCGCCGCTCGTCGCGGACACCGTCGGGACCGAGTTCGCGCTGGTGGACTGGGGCGAGGGTGTGCTGACCCTGCGGGCGCCCGACGGCCGCTATCTCTCGGTCGCCGAGGACGGTTTCGTACGCGCCGCCGCCGACCAGCCGGGCGGCTGGGTGGTCCAGGAGACCTTCCGCCTCGAACCCCACCAGAACGGTCACCTCCTCACACACCTGGGCACGGGTCGTCATGTCCAGGTCGCCGCCGACGGCGTGAAGGTTGCCGAGGGCGAGGGCGGCGGTGACGTCTTCGAGGTGATCACGGTCGAGCGGGGCGAGGAGGCGGTGACCCGGGCGGCGGAGCAGGCGGACGTCGTGGTGGTCGTCGCGGGCAACGACCCGCACATAGGCGGCCGCGAGACCGAGGACCGTACGACCCTGGAGCTGCCCGCGCACCAGCAACGGCTGCTGCGCGCGGCCCGCGCCGCGAACCCGCACACCGCGCTGGTCCTGACCTCGGCCTATCCGTACGCGGTGGAGGTGACGCGACTGCCGGCGGTGCTGTGGACCGCGCACGGCGGCCAGGCGGCGGGCACGGCCCTCGCCCGCACCCTGGCCGGCGACGTCTCCCCGGCCGGCCGCCTCCCCCAGACCTGGTACGCCGCCGACGCCGACCTGCCCGACCTCCTCGACTACGACGTGATCGGCAGCCGCCAGACGTACCTCTACTTCGACGGCACCCCGCTCTTCCCCTTCGGCCACGGCCTCTCCTACGCGTCCTTCGCCTACGCCGACCTCAGGGCCGCGGTCGAGGACGGCACGGTGCGCGTCTCCTGCACGGTGACGAACACCGGCGACCGGCCGGCCGACGAGGTGGCGCAGCTCTACGGACGGGCCGCGGACCCGTCGGTGGCCCGCCCGCGCCGCGAGCTCCTGGCCCACCGCCGGCTCACGCTCACCCCCGGCGAGACGACCGCCGTGTCCTTCGAAGTGCCTTTGAGGTCACTGGAGTTCTGGGACGTGGCACAGGGCGGCCGACGGCTGGAGGAGGGCCCGTACGACCTGCTGGTCGGCGCGTCCAGCGAGGACGTCCGCCTGCGTACGACCGTCCACCTCGACGGCACGCCTCCGGCCCCGCGCCCGGTGATCCGGCGCGGCCTGGCGGCGGCCGACTTCGACGAGCAGTCCGGCATCGTGATCGTGGACCGGACGCGGACGGCGGGCGACGCGGTGACACCGGCGGACGGCGGGACGGCCGAACTGGTCTATCGCGCCTGCGACTTCCGCACGGGCGTGCGCGAGATGACGGCACAGGTGGCGGGAGAGGGCGTACTGGAACTGTCCCTGGACGGCGGCCCGGTGCTGGCCACGCTGACCCTGGACACCCCCACGGCCGACGCCTACACCTACGGGACCCTGGCCGTCGCGCTTGTCGCCGACGGCGTGCACGACGTCCACCTCGGACTGCGCGGCCCACTGCGGCTCGCGCACGTCGGCTTCTCCGGTTGAGGGTCCGGATCAGCCGACGACGGGAAGGGGCCCGACACCGAAAGGCAGCGGTGCCGGGCCCCTTCTGCAAGGCTGACGTGCGGTGACGTGCGACCGCGAACGTCAGGGTGTCGGACTCGTCAGCCGCGGCTCGTCTTGGCGAGGGCCGGGACGAAGCGGAGGGCGTCCAGGGTGCCTACGCCGGTGGCCATGTCGTAGCCGTTGACGGCCTTGTAGCCCTTGACGCCCTGGTAGCTGTTGTCGGTGCCGTCGTTGACGTCGACGAGGCCCGGGTTCTTCTGCTTGAGAAGGGTGTAGAGGGCCGCGTTGATGTCGCCGACACGGTGGCCGGCCGCCTGGTCGGCGAGGGCGACGATGCCCGAGAACAGCGGGCTGGCCTCGCTGGTGCCGCCGGAGACGTCCCAGCCGGTGGCGGTCGGGTCGTAGCTGGAGTAGACCCAGGCACCGCCGTTGACCGCGGCGGCCATCGAGATGTCCGGGGTGCCGCGGCGGGTGCCGACGACGTTCTTCACACCGTCCTGGAAGCCCGGGCGGGTGAAGACGTGGGACTGGCCGCCGCCGCCCGCGCCGTAGTCGTTGTAGACGCTGTCCGGCTTGGTGCGCTGGCCCTTGTCGTTCAGGTGGAGCTGGGTGCCGCCGATGGAGGTGACCAGCGGGTCGGACGAGGGCCAGGAGTTGACGCGCTTGTTGTAGTACGACTTGCCGTCCGCCTTCATGTCGGTGGCGCCGCCGTCACCGGAGGAGGCGAGCACGGTCACGTGCTTGCGCTGCGCGGCCTCGAACGCGTACCGCAGCTTCTTGATGCTGGAGAAGTCGCCCTTGTCGAAGCCCGGGAAGGTGTTCTCGGTGGCGCCGAAGCTCTGGCTGATGACGTCGCCGACGCCGTGGTCGATCAGGGACTTCTCGGCGGACATCATCTCCGGCAGACCCGTGGTGCCCTCGGTCTCGGCGACTGCCGTCTCCACCAGCACGATCTTCGCGTCCGGCGCGACGGCGTGGGCCATCTCCACGTCCAGCGTGGTCTCGCCGGCCCAGCCGGTCATGTCGGAGTTCTTGGGGTCGAAGACGGGGACGTGACCCCACTTGACCACCTTGACCTTGGTGCTGGGCAGCCCGAACTGCTTGCTGTACACGTCCAGGTCGTGCTGGACGGTCGGGGAGCCGAAGGAGTCGACGATGACGATCGTCCGACCCTTGCCCGTAATGCCCTTCTTGTACAGCGGGTTCAGGTTGTACGCAGTGCGGTACTGGAGCGGGTTGTAGCAGTTGATGTGCCACTTGGCCTGGCACTGCTCGATGGGCAGGGGGCTGGCCACGCCGTGGACCAGGTTGTGCCCCGCGATGGCCGGCTGCGCGAAGGTGTGCGGTACGCCGGCGGGCGCGGCGGTGGTGGCGCCGGCCTGGGAGGTGGCCGCCAGTGCGGCGGCGACGAGCGCGACGGTGGCGGCGGACGCCGCGACGCCGCGCCCGGAACGGGCTATGTGCATGTGGTCCCCTGAGTGGTCTGTTCCGTCCTGAACAGGTCGAACCCGACGCGAACGGAGTGGTCAGGCGCATCTCATCGGGTGAGTCATGGACAGAACAACCCTCAGGGCAGGAGTCTTGAACCGCCGATATCGAATCCTTTACCCAGAAGCAGAAAACAGGCAGAAAAGAGGGAAACGGCCGCAGCCCCCGCACAGTGGGCTGCGGCCGTTTCCGGCTGACCTGTCCGTGGCAGGTCAGAGCGCGAGGCCGGTCAGGACCAGCACGCGCTCGTATGTGTAGTCGTCCATCGCGAACTTGACGCCCTCTCGGCCCACGCCGGACTGCTTGGCGCCGCCGTACGGCATCTGGTCGGCGCGGTAGGACGGGACGTCGCCGATCACCACGCCGCCGACCTCGAGGGCGCGGTGGGCGCGGAAGGCGACCTGCAGGTCGTGGGTGAACACGCCCGCCTGGAGGCCGTACTTGGAGTCGTTGACCGCGGCGAACGCCTCGGCCTCGCCGTCCACCTTCTGCACGGTGAGGACCGGACCGAAGACCTCCTCGCAGGAGAGGGTGACGTTCGCGGGTACGTCGGTGAGGACGGTCGGCGCGTAGGAGGCGCCGTCGCGGTCGCCGCCGGTGAGGAGCGTGGCGCCGGCCTCGACCGCCTCCTTCACCCAGGCTTCCACGCGCTTGGCGGCGTCCTCGCTCACCAGCGGGCCGACGTCCGTCTTGGCGTCGGACGGGTCACCGGTGACCTGGGCCTCGACGGCGGCCACGATGCGCGGCAGCAGACGGTCGTACACGGAGGCGTCGGCGATCACGCGCTGCACCGAGATGCAGGACTGGCCGCCCTGGTAGTTGGAGAAGGTCGCGATCCGGGTCGCGGCCCAGTCCAGGTCGGCGTCGGAGGCGAAGTCGCCGAGGACGACCGCGGCCCCGTTGCCGCCCAGCTCCAGCGTGCAGTGCTTGCGCGGCACCGAGTCCATGATCGCGTAGCCGACCTTCTCGGAACCGGTGAAGGAGATCACCGGCAGCCGCTCGTCCTGGACGAGGGCGGGCATCTTGTCGTTGGCGACCGGGAGGATCGACCAGGAGCCGGCGGGCAGGTCGGTCTCGGCGAGCAGGTCACCGATGATCAGGCCGGAGAGCGGGGTGGCCGGGGCCGGCTTGAGGATGATCGGAGCACCGGCCGCGATCGCCGGGGCGACCTTGTGGGCGCACAGGTTCAGCGGGAAGTTGAACGGCGCGATACCGAGGACGACACCCTTCGGGAAGCGGCGGGTGAGGGCCAGGCGGCCCTGCCCACCGAGGTCGGTGTCGAGGCGCTGGGCCTCGCCGCCGTTGAACCGGCGGGCCTCCTCGGCCGCGAAGCGGAAGACGGAGACGGCACGGCCGACCTCGCCCCGCGCCCACTTGATCGGCTTGCCGTTCTCGGCGGAGATCAGCTGGGCGATCTCCTCGGTGCGCTCGACCAGCCGCTTGCTGACGTGGTCGAGCGCGGCGGCACGCACATGCGCCGGGGTGGCGGCGAACTCGTCCCGCACGGCGTACGCGGCGGCCACGGCCTCCTCGACCTGGGCGTCGGTCGGCACGCTGACCTTGCCGACGAGCCGGCCGTCCCACGGGGAGGTGACGTCGAAGGTGTCCTCGCCGGTGACCTGGCGGCCGGCGAGCCAGAAGGCGTGGATGGAAGTCATGTGCGAGTCCCGGCCCTTCCGCGTTGAGTGGTGTGCTTACGGTTGCGTGGTCCACGGTAGGGCGGGGGCAGCCGGGGGTCGCTTGTCCGAGTCGTAGCAGTAGCCGGACCGGGCACTACTGTTTGGACTACTCGGTGCTGGTCGCCTTCAGGGCGAGCCACAGCTCCATCCGGACGTCGGGATCGTCCAGGGACCGCCCGAGGATCTCCTCCACCCTCCGCATCCGGTACCGCAGCGTATGCCGGTGCACCCCCAGGTCCGCGGCGGCCGCGTCCCACTGCCCGTGCCGCGACAGCCAGGCCCGCAGCGAGGCCACCAGATCCCCCCGCCCGGTCGCGTCGTGCTCGTGCAGCGCCCGCAGCAACCCGTCCGCGAACGCCTTCACCGCGTCGTCGGCCAGCAATGGCAGCACGGACCCCGCGGCCAGCTGCTCGTGCTCCACCAGCACCCGCCCCCGCCGCCGGGCCACCGACAGCGCCTGCTCGGCCTGCTTGTAGGCCGCGGCGGCGGCGATCGGACCGGCCGGCGCGGACAGCCCGACGACCAGTTCCTCCTCGTCCACCCCGGCCTGCTCGGGCGCCGCGCGCGCCGCCTCCAGCGCCGCCGCGTACTGCGTACAGGCGGCCACCGCCGCGCCCCCGTCGGCGACGAGCACCACCAGCCGCTCCCCGTCCGGCACGACCAGCACGGCCTCCCCGGAGCGGGCGGCGGCGGCCTCCACGCTCTCCGCGAGCCCGCCCAGCGGATCCCCGCCGAGTACGGCGGCCCCGGACGCGGACGCGCCCCCGGCACCGGGCGCCCGCACATGGCCGCGCGCATCGGCGTGCGCCCGGGCAGCGGATCCCGACGCGGACTCGGCGACGATCATCCGGAACGGCGCGTCGAGCAGGCCGCCGTACAGGTCCCCGGCGACGGCCCGGGCGTGGTCGGGCTGGCCGGCGAGCAGCATGCGCAGCACCGCCGTACCGATGCGCTGTTCGGCCGCGTGCAGGGAGCGGGAGCGTTCGGTGGTGAGGGTGAGCAGGGCGATGGCGGAGTGGACGGCGTACCGCTCGGCGGTGCCGAGGGCCGCGGCGGTGCCCACGGCGAGCGCGGCACGCGGCCTGCGCCCCGTCCCGAGGGAGTGCAGCTCCACCCGGTCCTCGTGATCGGGCCCGCCCACAACGGAGGATGCGGGCGCGGGCCGCTCCCGCAACCGCTCGACCTCGGCGGTGAGCCGGGCGGCACGCCGCCCCGCCCACTCCGGCGCGGCGGCGACGACGGCGCCGGAGGCGTCGTACAGCGCGGCCCATCCGTCGACCTGCGCGGCGAGCGCGGCGAGCAGTCCCTCGGGCCCGGCGTTCAGGGCCTGCTTGGTCAGCTCGCGCTGCGCGGCGAAGCCTGCCGTGACGGCGCGGTACTGGTCGGCGGCGATGGCGGCGGACACGGCCTTGCTGATGGCGAGGAAGGGGGTACGGCGGGGTACTTCGAGCAGCGGCAGCCCTTCTTCCCGGGCGGCGTCGACGAGAGCCTTGGGGATCTCCTCGTAATTCACCCCCACGGCGAACCCGAGCCCGACGACCCCGGCCCCGACCAGCCGCTTCACATACCGCCGCATGGCCTCCGGATCCTCCGCGTCCAGCTTCAGCGCGGTGATCAGCAGCAGCTCGCCGCCCTCCATGTACGGCACGGGGTCGGCCAGCTCGCTGACGTGGGCCCAGCGGACGGGCACGTCGAGACGGTCCTCGCCCGCGCGAACGGTCAGCTTGAGCGCGGAGTGGTGGACGAGCGAGGCGAGGGTGGGAGGCATGGGACCTTCACGGTGTGATCTTTTGGCCACGGCGTATGAACGGCCTACGCCGATTCTGCCTCACCGTATGGTCCCCCGCGGCCTCCTCACCCCCGCAGATCCACCAACAACGGCGGCGCGTGCTCCCCCCGCACACTGGTCAACGACAACACGGCATGCCCTGCCGGCACCCCATGAGCCAACTCGGAAGCGGACCACCGCTCCCGCTCTACCTGGCGGACGGTGACGGCATCCGTGGTGACGGGCTTACCGGTGCCGAGTTTCCGGACGGCGTGAAGCAACCGGGTCAACGGCTGGTTCGCGTACACCGTGTGCTTGGCGACCTCCGTCGTCTCCACCCATTCCGTGCCCCATGCCTCTGCGAACAGGGCGCCCTCCCAGGTGGTGATCCCCGAGAAGGCGGCGTGGCAGCCGACCGCCGCGATCAGGGGCTGCCGCAGGTGTTCCGGCACATCACCGAGGGCCCGCAGGCTCAAGACCACACCGGCGTGACTCTCCCGCAGCCTGCGCAGGGCACGCACAGACCCGGAGGTGATCGCATGTGTCGCGTCGTCCAGGACCAGACAGGCGAACAAGGAGCGATCCGCGCGCGTGGCCATGCTCGCCGTGAACTGGGCGAGCACCAACCGGGCCAGCAATTGGGCGGCCTCTGGATGGGCCCGTTCCGGCAGGTCGATCCTGACCCTCAGCGGATGGTCGAGCGACCGCAGGGTGAAGGGCCGTGCGTCGGCGGAGGTGTCGAAGAAGCCGGCGAAAGCCGGACGGTCCAGACAGCCGAGCCGATCGGCGAGCACTATCCCCAGGTCTCCGGGGATGCCCGCTTGGCGTACGCGTGCGTCCAGTTCCCGGTGCAACAGAGAGTGCTCCTGCGGGTCGAGCATCGCCTTCAGTCGTTCCAGTGCCGACGGCTCCCCGTCGAGCAAGGCTCTGAGTTCGGGCACCGACGGGAACCGGCCGTGGGCGGCGCGGAAGGGCCCCAGGAGCTGCGCCAGTACGGTCACCGCACGCCGTAGTTCGACCTCGGCCCAGTCCCCGGCCAGAACATCGGCGAGGAGAGCGGCTGCCTCGTCCGGGCTGTCCGTTCCGCCATAGAGATCGAGGTCGTACTCCGAAGTGCGGTCCCCCGGCTTGATCACGATGTCGTAGCCCTGATCGGTGCCCAACGGCGTTCCAGCGGCGGTCACCGTGACGAGAGCCGCCTGCCCGGCGAGGGCCTGGAGGGCGCAGGACTCGGCGATGGGCCGCACGAGGCGCGCGGTCTTGCCCGAGCCGCTCGGGCCGACCACCAACAGGGACGTACCCAGCGTGCCGGGGTCCACGGCGGCGCCCGCGGCACGGTGGGCAGGCGGTGTGCGCTCGCCGTCCGCGTACCGGCCGATACGGACCTGAGAGGTCAGCAAGTCATGGGTGGCCGTGCGGGTGGGGAGGTCGCGCTGCCCGGAGGGGTGCAGACAGGCGCGGGCACCGCTGCCGAGCACGGTGGAGGTGAACGCTTCCAGACGCACCGGGTCGGCCACCACGGAGGTCCAGGCGCGGCGGATCCTCGCGCAGTCCACGTCGTTCATCCGGCCCGCGCGCGCCTCCTCGGTCAGCCGCTCGGCCACCGCGTTCTGACCGTAGGCGTGGAGCTCGGGCCAGTCTGTGCTGGCGGCGGGCGTCGCCGCTTCGGCGTTCTCGGCCCCCGACCTGGAACGTTGCAGGCCACGCAGCAATCCCAGCCAATCGCCCGCTACGGCGAACGGCCACAGGACCAGCAGCGTCAGCACGATCTTGAGGATCTTGAGCCGGTTCAGCGTGCCTACGGGGTCCCCTGGCACGAAGAGCCAGTCGGCAGGTGTGACGCTGACGGCGAGCTTGTAGTACGACAGCAAGCCGTGCCAGACGACGAGCCAGGCGATGAGCGCGCCGAGCGCGGCGGCACGCAGCGCACGCGACGGCTGCGGACGGTCGGTCACGTAGCGCCGGACCACCTCTTTCCAGTTGCCCACCCGCGCGAAGTAGTACAGCACCAGGGTGGCGAAGAGGCTGTCGTAGACGGCGCTCGCGGTGAGGGCCGCCCGGGGCGGGTCGAAGCCCCACCAGTCGGACGGCGTGACCAGCTCCAGCAGGATCCTCTTGTGGGGCACCAGATTGTTGACCCACAGTGACCACACCAGCAGGGCCGCGAGCAGCGAACCCACTGCTCCCGCCAGCAGCGCCCGGTCGGAGACCCAGCCGCTGGCCTCCTGGGGCCGGGGCCGGTACCCGAAGCGCCAGACGCCGGGTGTGACTTCCGGGCGGGGAGTACGCAGCCACTGCAAGAATGCCGAGCCACCAGAGGTGGGCGGCACACCGGGCGGTACCGTCGGCATCGGCGGCACCGCACCCCCCTCAAATGGCATAGCCGGGCGAGGTACAGGATTCGCATGCGTGCCGCGTGCGTCTCGGGTGCCGTCGCTGTCCATCGCCCTTGCCCCCTGACCAGCCGTTCCGTCCACCATCAGCGAGCAATCTAACGCCCAGGCAAGGGGAGTTCACCGCTTACGCGGCCGAGAACGCCCGCCGACTGGGCGAACCCCGGCCACACGGCTATGTCCACTCCGGACAACCCCCTACCCCGAAGACGCCCACATGGAGCATGCCCACCCCCCACCCCCGGCCCTAGCCTGCGAAGAAAGATAGGTATGCGGCCGAAAACGACTCGCCCGGAATCGTCCGGGACGCACGGTCAGACCGCCCGGTACGCAAGATCATCAGGAGCCCCCATGACCGCACTTCCGCAGGAGCGCCGCGTCGTCACCGCCATCCCCGGCCCGAAGTCGCAGGAGCTGCAGGCCCGCCGTACCGCCGCGGTCGCGCAGGGCGTGGGCTCCGTACTGCCCGTGTTCACGACGCGCGTGGACGGCGGCATCATCGAGGACGTCGACGGCAACCGTCTGATCGACTTCGGTTCCGGTATCGCCGTGACCTCGGTCGGCGGCTCCGCCGAGGCCGTCGTACGCCGCGCGAGCGCCCAGCTGGCCGACTTCACCCACACCTGTTTCATGGTCACCCCTTACGAGGGGTACGTGGCCGTCGCCGAGGCGCTGGCCGAGCTGACGCCGGGCGACCACGCCAAGAAGTCCGCGCTGTTCAACTCGGGCGCCGAGGCCGTCGAGAACGCCGTCAAGATCGCCCGCGCGTACACCAAGCGGCAGGCCGTCGTCGTGTTCGACCACGGGTATCACGGGCGCACCAACCTGACCATGGCGCTCACCGCCAAGAACATGCCGTACAAGCACGGCTTCGGCCCGTTCGCGCCCGAGGTCTACCGCGTCCCCGTCGCGTACGGCTACCGCTGGCTGACCGGCCCGGAGAACTGTGGCCCGGAGGCCGCGAAGCAGGCCATCGACCAGATCACCAAGCAGATCGGCGCCGAGAACGTGGCCGCGATCATCATCGAGCCGGTGCTCGGTGAGGGCGGCTTCATCGAGCCGGCCAAGGGCTTCCTGCCCGCGATCAGCCAGTTCGCCAAGGACAACGGGATCGTCTTCGTCGCCGACGAGATCCAGTCCGGGTTCTGCCGGACCGGGCAGTGGTTCGCCTGTGAGGACGAGGGGATCGTCCCGGACCTCATCACCACCGCCAAGGGCATCGCCGGTGGCCTTCCGCTCGCCGCCGTCACCGGGCGCGCCGAGATCATGGACGCCGCGCACGCCGGTGGCCTGGGTGGTACCTACGGCGGCAACCCGGTCGCGTGCGCCGGTGCGCTCGGTGCCATCGAGACCATGAAGGAGCTGGACCTCAACGGCAAGGCCAAGCGCATCGAGGAGATCATGAAGGGTCGCCTCACCGCCATGGCCGAGAAGTTCGACGTCATCGGTGATGTGCGTGGGCGTGGCGCGATGATCGCGATCGAGCTGGTCAAGGACCGCACCACCAAGGAGCCGAACCCCGAGGCCACCGCCGCGCTCGCCAAGGCCTGCCACGCCGAGGGCCTGCTGGTCCTGACCTGTGGCACCTACGGCAACGTGCTGCGCTTCCTGCCCCCGCTGGTCATCGGCGAGGACCTGCTGGGCGAGGGCCTCGACATCATCGAGCAGGCCTTCGCGCGCATCTGAACAGCACGCCCGCACCTCTGGCGGGCGCCTACGGCAGGCCGTGTGAAGAAGGTGTGCGAGGTGGATGACGGGATGCCGTTCCATCTGCCCAAGCGCGTCGGCCTGCCGTAGGTTCTACCCAGATGAGAGATACACCCCGCCCACAGGGGACTGTGGGCGATTTCAGGCCGAGGCCTCCCCAGCTTCGACCTGGTCGTGCCCTCGCGCACACAACCGGCGCCTGACGCCGGGATCTCCTCACCGATCGGACGGTCGCCGCCCCAAACCCCCCGGGGCGCGCGACGTTCCGATCCGGACGGCCGCCTCGGAACTACCCCCCCTGTTCCGGGGCGGCCGACCTCCTTCCGCGCGCACCGACATCCCCGGACGCGGGAACTCCCCCGGACGCGCGAAGAAACCTGCGAAGCTGGGCACCGTGTCGACCGTAGTCCGCCGTGCCCCGCTCCTCGGCCTCCCGGCCGCCCTCTTCGCCCTGATCACCTGGCAGGTCGTCGCGCACGGCCCGCTGCTGGGCCTGGACGCACGCCTGAGCCGGGCCCTCGTCCATACGGACCGGTTCTCCGCGGCCCTCTCCGACCTCGGCAACATCCAGGTCGCCGTGCCGGTGCTCGCCGCGGCCGTGATCTACGCCCTCTGGCGGGGGCGCGCCGCCGGTACGCGCCTGTGGTGGCTGCCGCCCGCCGCCGCGGCCGTGCTGATGGCGCTGGTCCCGGTGATCGTCGTGCCGCTCAAGGACTGGACCGCACGGCCGGCGCCCCCCGTGATACCGCCGGGCGTCGGTTATTTCCCCTCCGGGCACACGGCCACGGCGAGCGTCGCCTACGGCTCCGCGACCCTGCTCCTGCTCCCCTGGCTGCGCTCCACGGCCGCCCGCCGGATCCTGGTCGGCGGCTGCGCGGCCCTGGTGCTCGGGGTGTCGTACGGCCTGGTCCGGCACGGCTGGCACTGGCCGCTGGACGTGGTGGCCAGCTGGTGCCTGGGCACCGTGCTGCTGACCGCCCTGTCCCTGGTGCCGGGCCCCGGCCGACGTACGCGTCGAAGGTCTTCCGGAACTCCCCGTTCGAGTAGCGGTCCCAGTGCACCGACCATGTCATCGGACCGCGCGGCGCGGGCCGACTCCCGTGGGTCGCGTACGGGCCGCAGTGCGCCTTCTTCGTCAGACCTGCCCTAGCCCTCCCTTTCCCCACCCCTGGCCAGCCCCGCGGCCGCCTCGTGCATCGCCAGCTCCAGCAGCGCGGGGTCGGTCAGCATGCCCGAGCCGTCCGGTGGTACCAGCCAGCGCACACCCCGGGTCGCCCGGCCCGGATGCGGTACGACGATCCAGGTGCCGGGTCCGGCGGTACGGATGCCGGTGCCGACCCAGCGGGCCGCGGTGCCCGGCGGCACGAAGAACCCGACCCGGTTGTCGCCGAAGTCGGCGAGCACGGGGCCGGCCCGGTCGAGCACACGGATGAGTACGTCCAGGGTCGGATAGCCGAGGTCGCCCGGCAGGATCAGTACGTCCCAGGCCCTGCCGGCGGGCAGCAGCGCGACCCCGAGGGGGTTGCGCTCCCATTCCCAGCGGCAGGCTTCGGGGTCCGGTGCGACGGATGCCAGCCACTCGACGGCCGTCTTCGCCCCAGTCATCAGAAGGCCTCCCTCTCTCGCTCTCTCGCCCGACCGTTGTGCGCGGTCGCGTCAGAGGAGAGAGGGAGGCCTTCCGGGGGCATTACGCGGGTTCCGCACTCCCATTGGAGTGATCTGGATCACATTCCAGGGCCGGCGGCGAAAGACCTCAGCTGTCGAAGCCCAGCCCCAGCCGGTCCATCGTCCGCAGCCACAGATTGCGGCGGCCGCCGTGCGCGTCCGCGCGGGCCAGGGACCACTTGGTGAGGGCGATCCCGGTCCAGGCGAACGGCTCGGGCGGGAACGGCAGCGGCTTCTTGCGCACCATCTCCAGCTCGGTCCGCTCGGTGCGCTCCCCGGCCAGCAGGTCGAGCATCACATCCGCGCCGAAGCGGGTCGCTCCCACGCCCAGGCCGGTGTACCCGGCCGCGTACGCGACCCTGCCCTGGTGCGCCGTACCGAAGAACGCCGAGAAGCGCGAGCAGGTGTCGATCGCGCCGCCCCAGGCGTGGGTGAAGCGGACGCCCTCCAGCTGCGGGAAGCAGGTGAAGAAGTGGCCGGCGAGCTTGGCGTACGTCTCCGGCCGGTCGTCGTACTCCGCCCGGACCCGGCCGCCGTAGTGGTGGATCGCGTCGTAGCCGCCCCACAGGATGCGGTTGTCGGCGGACAGCCGGAAGTAGTGGAACTGGTTGGCGCTGTCCCCCAGTCCCTGTCTGTTCTTCCAGCCTATCGACTCCAGCTGCTCGGGCCCCAGCGGCTCGGTCATCAGCGCGTAGTCGTAGACCGGGACGGTGTAGGAGCGCACGCGGCGCAGCAGGTTCGGGAAGATGTTCGTGGCGAGCGCGACCCTGCGGGCGCGGACCGCGCCGTACGGCGTGCGTACGGCCATCCCGGCGCCGTACTGCTTCAGGCTCAGCGCGGGCGTGTGCTCGTAGACCCGCACCCCGAGCTCCAGACATGCCTTCTTCAGGCCCCAGGCCAGCTTGGCCGGGTGCAGCATGGCCACGCCCCGGCGGTCCCACAGGCCGGCCTCGAAGGTGGGCGAGTCCACCTGCTCGCGCACGGCGTCGGCGTCCAGGAACTCGATGCCGTCCGCGAGACCCTTCTCTGTCAACTCCCGGTGCCAGTCGCGCAGTTCCCAGGCCTGGTAGGTCTCGGTGGCGACGTCGATCTCGCCGGTGCGCTCGAAGTCGCAGTCGATGCCGTGCCGGGCGACGGCGGCCTCGATCTCGTCGAGGTTGCGCCGGCCCAGCTCCTCCAGCTTGCCGATCTCGTCCGGCCAGCGGGCGAGGCCGTTGGGCAGGCCGTGGGTGAGGGAGGCGGCGCAGAAGCCGCCGTTGCGGCCGGAGGCGGCCCAGCCCACCTCGCGGCCTTCCAGCAGGACCACATCGCGCTGCGGGTCGCGCTCCTTCGCGTTGAGCGCGGTCCACAGTCCGCTGTAGCCGCCGCCGACGACCAGCAGGTCGCAGGTGTCGGCGCCGGTGAGAGCGGGCTCGGCGGGCGGCTTGCCGGGGTCTTCCAGCCAGTACGGGACCGGCTGGGCTTCGGAGAGAGAGGCGATCCAGTTGTCTTTGCCACGACTCATGGCGCTTGGGGCCATGATTTCAACTCCCTACGAGGGCTTTCCTGAAAGGCCTATGCCTTTTGGTTGTTACGGCGATTGGTGATGAGCATCGAGACCAGCACGAACAGCACGGCGACCAGGAACATGGCCGTACCGATGACATTGATCTGGACGGGTGTGCCGCGCTGCGCCGAACCCCACACGAACATCGGGAAGGTGACGGTCGAGCCGGCGTTGAAATTGGTGATGATGAAATCGTCGAAGGAGAGCGCGAAGGACAAGAGCGCGCCCGCGGCGATTCCGGGTGCCGCGATCGGCAGGGTGACCCGCAGGAAGGTCTGCACGGGGCCGGCGTACAGGTCCCGGGCGGCCTCCTCCAGACGCGGGTCCATCGACATCACGCGCGCCTTGACCGCGGTGACGACGAAGCTGAGGCAGAACATGATGTGCGCGATCAGGATCGTGTAGAAGCCGAGCTGTGCGCCCATGTTGAGGAACAGGGTGAGCAGCGAGGCGGCCATGACGACCTCGGGCATCGCCATCGGCAGGAAGATCAGCGAGTTGACGGCGCCGCGGGCGCGGAAGCGGTAGCGGACCAGCGCGAAGGCGATCATCGTGCCGAGAACGGTGGCGCCGACCGTCGCCCAGACGGCGATCTGGAGGCTGAGGGAGAGCGAGCCGCACATGTCGGCGACGCCGCACGGCTGCTTCCAGGCGTCCAGGGAGAACTGCTGCCACTCGTAGTTGAAGCGGCCCTTCGGCTTGTTGAAGGAGAACACCGTCACGATGACGTTGGGCAGCAGCAGATACGCGAGCGTCAGGATTCCCGCGATGACGACGAGATGGCGCTTGAGCCAGTTGACGAAGGGCATTTAGACCAGGTCCTCCGTCCCGGACCGGCGGATGTAGATCGTGACCATGGCCAGGATGGCGGCCATGAGGATGAAGGACAGGGCCGCGGCGGTCGGGTAGTCCAGGATCCGCAGGAACTGCGTCTGGATGACGTTGCCGATCATGCGGGTGTCGGTAGAGCCGAGCAGTTCGGAGTTGACGTAGTCGCCGGCCGCGGGGATGAAGGTCAGCAGCGTGCCGGAGACCACGCCCGGCATCGACAGCGGGAAGGTGACCTTGCGGAAGGTGGTCCAGGGCTTGGCGTACAGGTCGCCGGCCGCCTCGTGCAGCCGTCCGTCGATCCGCTCCAGCGAGGTGTAGAGGGGAAGGATCATGAACGGGAGGAAGTTGTACGTCAGTCCGCACACCACCGCGAGCGGTGTGGCGAGGACGCGGTCGCCGGCCGTCCAGCCGAGCCAGTTGGTGAGGTCCAGGATGTGCAGCGAGTTCAGTGCGTGCACCACCGGGCCGTTGTCGGCGAGGATCGTCTTCCAGGCCAGGGTGCGGATCAGGAAGCTGGTGAAGAACGGCGCGATCACCAGGATCATGATCAGGTTCCGCCAGCGGCCCGCGCGGAAGGCGATCAGGTAGGCCAGCGGGTAGCCGAGCAGCAGGCACAGCACGGTCGCGGCGGCCGCGTAGAACACGGAGCGCAGGAACTGCGGCCAGTACTCGGACAGGGCGTCCCAGTAGGTGACGAAGTGCCAGGTGACCTTGTAGCCCTGCTCCAGCGAACCCGTCTGCACGGACGTGGAGGCCTGGTAGATCATCGGCAGCGCGAAGAAGACGATCAGCCACAGCATGCCGGGCAGCAGCAGCCAGTACGGGGTGAACCGGCCGCGCTTGCGCGGGGGCTTCTTCTCGGGTGCGGCGGGCGCGAGGGGCGGGGGCGCCTCGGTGAGCGTCGACATCAGACGGCCGCCTCTTCCTCGGTGCCCGCGTCGATGTCCTGGGCCGCGTCCAGACCGAAGGTGTGCGCCGGGCTCCAGTGCAGGACGACGTCAGCGCCGGGCACGAGCCGGCCGTCGCGCTCGACGTTCTGGACGTACACCGAGAGCTCGTCGCAGACCGGGCTGTCGATCACGTACTGGGTGGAGACGCCGATGAAGCTGGCGTCGGCGATCTTGCCGGTGAGGCGGTTGCGGCCCTCGGGGATGTCCCCCGCGTCGTCGGCGTGCGTGAGGGAGATCTTCTCGGGGCGGATACCGACCAGCACCTTGCCGCCGGCGGACGTGGGCGCCGAACATCGCGCCTCGGGCAGCACCAGCTTGCCGCCGCCCGCCTTGAGCACGATGTCGTCGCCGCTCTTCGTGTCGACCTCGGCCTCGATCAGGTTGGAGGTGCCGAGGAAGTTCGCGACGAACGTGGTGTTCGGGTTCTCGTACAGGTCGGTGGGCGAGCCGAGCTGCTCGACGCGGCCCGCGTTCATCACGGCGACCGTGTCGGCCATGGTCATGGCCTCCTCCTGGTCGTGCGTGACGTGCACGAAGGTGATGCCGACCTCGGTCTGGATGCGCTTGAGCTCCAGCTGCATCTGGCGGCGCAGCTTGAGGTCGAGGGCGCCGAGGGGCTCGTCGAGGAGGAGCACCTTGGGGTGGTTGATCAGCGCGCGGGCGACGGCGACACGCTGCTGCTGGCCACCGGAGAGCTGGTGCGGCTTCTTGCGCGCCTGCTCGCCGAGCTGGACCAACTCCAGCATCTCCTCGACCTGCTTCTTCACGCTCTTGATGCCGCGTCGGCGCAGACCGAAGGCGACGTTCTCAAAGATGTCGAGGTGCGGGAAGAGGGCGTAGGACTGGAAGACCGTGTTGACGGGCCGCTTGTACGGGGGCAGGTGGGTGACGTCCTGCTCGCCGAGGTGCACGGTTCCGGAGGAAGGTTCCTCCAGCCCGGCGATCATGCGCAGGGTGGTCGTCTTGCCGCAGCCGGAGGCGCCGAGCAGGGCGAAGAAGGAGCCCTGCGGCACGGTCAGGTCCAGCGGCTGGACGGCGGTGAAGCCGTTGGCGTAGGTCTTGCTGATACCGGAGAGGCGGACGTCGCCGCTGTTGTCTGGTGTCGTCATCGTCGTCACGCCCCTGTGAGCTTCGAGAACTTCTGCTGGTAGGCCGTCTCTTCCTTCTGCGTCAGCGCGCGGAAGGCATGGGACTTCGCCTGCATGGCCTTGTCGGGAATGATCAGCGGGTTGCTCGCCGCCGATTTGTCGATCTTCGCAAGGTAGGGCTTCACTCCCGCGACGGGGCTCACGTAGTTGATGTACGCGGCCAGCTCGGCGGCCGGCTCGGGCTCGTAGAAGTAGTCGATGAGCCGCTCGGCGTTCGTCTTGTGGCGCGCCTTGTTGGGGATCAGCATGTTGTCGGTCGACGTCATGTAGCCGCTGTCGGGGATGACATAGCCGACGGCCGGGTTGTCCGACTGGAGCTGGACGATGTCGCCGCCCCACGCTATGCACGCGGCGAAGTCGCCCTTGGTGAGGTCCGAGGTGTAGTCGTTGCCGGTGAAGCGGCGGATCTGGCCCTTGTCGACGGCTTTCTGGAGGCGGGCGATCACCGCGTCGAAGTCGTCGTCGGTGAACTTCGCCGGGTCCTTGCCCATGTCGAGCATGGTCATGCCGATGCTGTCGCGCATCTCGGTCAGGAAGCCGACGCGGCCCTTGAGCTTGGGGTTGTCGAGCAGGTCGGAGACCGACTTCACCTCGATGCCGTCGAGCGCCTTCTTGTTGTAGGCGATGACGGTCGAGATGCCCTGCCAGGGGTACGAGTAGGCGCGGCCCGGGTCCCAGTCGGGGGAGCGGAACTGGTCCGACAGGTTGGCGAAGGCGTGCGGCAGATTGGAGGCGTCCAGTTTCTGGACGTACCCCAGCCGGATCATGCGGGCGGCCAGCCAGTCGGTGAGCACGATGAGGTCACGGCCGGTGTCCTGGCCGGCGGCGAGCTGCGGCTGGATCTTGCCGAAGAACTCGTCGTTGTCGTTGATGTCCTCGGTGTACTTGACCTGGATACCGGTCCGCCTGGCGAAGGCATCGAGCGTGGGATGGTGCTTGCCGCTGTCGTCCACGTCGATGTACTCGGGCCAGTTGGAGAAGTTGACGACCTTCTCCTTGGCCGAGTGGTCGTCGGCGGACACGCCGCCCTGCGTCTTGTTCGCCGCGGGGATTCCGCAGGCGCTCAGCGCGCCGAGTCCGCCGACCGCGAGCGCGCCGCCCGCGGAGGCGCGCAGCAACGACCGGCGGGTCATCGCGGCCCGGCCGTTGCGGAGGCTCCGCCGGATGGCGGCGGCTTCGACCGGTGTCAGGCGGTCGGGCTCGTACTGCTCCATGCGCGTGGTGCCCTTTCGGAGGGAGGGGTCGGCCTGGTCGGGGCCGGATCGTCAACCCGGCAGCAGCCGTCTGTGCGTGATGTCCGGCGTCGCCGGACGGCGACTGCTACCGGTCCCCGAAGATCGTGCGGTGCCAGTCCTTGCGGGCGACCGCCGTATTGTCGAACATTACGTGCTTGACCTGCGTGTACTCCTCGAAGGAGTAGGCCGACATGTCCTTGCCGAAGCCGGACGCCTTGTAGCCGCCGTGCGGCATCTCGCTGATGATCGGGATGTGGTCGTTGATCCACACGCAACCCGCCTTGATCTCGCGGGTGGCGCGATGGGCACGGTAGACGTTGCCGCTCCAGGCGGAGGCGGCGAGACCGTAGGGGGTGTCGTTGGCCAGCCGGATGCCCTCATCATCGCCATCGAACGGCAGTACGACCAGTACCGGTCCGAAGATCTCGGACTGGACGATCTCGGTGTCCTGGGCCGCGTCGGCGATCAGGGTCGGCCGGTAGTAGGCGCCCTTCTCCAGGTCGCCCTTCGGCGCCTCGCCGCCGGTCACCACGCGCGCGTAGGCACGCGCACGGTCCACGAAGGCGGCGACACGGTCGCGCTGGACGTGCGAGATGAGCGGGCCGAGGTCGGTGCCGGGAGCGAAGGGGTCGCCGAGCCGGACGGTCTCCATGAGGGCGGCCGTCCGCTCCACGAAGGCCTCGTAGAGCGGCCGCTGCACGTACGCGCGCGTGGCGGCCGTGCAGTCCTGGCCGGTGTTGATGAGCGCGCCCGCGACCGCGCCGTTGACCGCGGCTTCCAGGTCGGCGTCGTCGAAGACGACGAAGGGCGCCTTGCCGCCCAGCTCCAGGTGGAGGCGCTTGACGGTGGCGGTGGCGACCTCGGCGACGCGCTTGCCGACGGGGGTGGACCCGGTGAAGGAGGTCATGGCCACATCGGGGTGGCCGACGAGGTGTTCCCCCGCCTCCTTGCCGGTCCCGGTGACGATGTTGATCACACCGTCGGGGATGCCGGCGTCCGTGGCGGCCTGGGCGAAGAGCAGCGAGGTGAGCGGGGTCAGCTCGGCGGGCTTCAGCACGATCGTGTTGCCTGCGGCGATCGCCGGGAGGATCTTCCAGGCGGCCATCTGGAGGGGGTAGTTCCAGGGCGCGATGGACCCGACGACACCGATCGGCTCACGGCGGATGTACGACGTGTGGTCGCCCGAGTACTCACCGGCGGACTGCCCCTGCAGGTGCCGGGCGGCACCCGCGAAGAAGGCGGTGTTGTCGATGGTCCCCGGCACGTCGAACTCGCGGGTCAGCTTCAGCGGCTTGCCGCACTGCAGGGACTCGGCGCGGGCGAAGTCCTCGGCGCGCTCGGCGAGCACGGCGGCGAACCGGTGCAGGGCGTCGGAGCGCTGGCCCGGGGTGGCGCAGGACCAGCCCGGGAAGGCCTCGCGCGCGGCGGCGACGGCGGCGTCGACGTCGTCCGTTCCGGCCAGCTCGTAGGTGTACACCTCCTCGCCGGTGGCGGGGTCGACCACGGCGTGGGTACGGCCCGAGGTGCCCTTGGTCAGCCGGCCGGCGATGAACTGCGCGCCGTCGGCGAATCGCTCCTCGGCGGGAAATCGTTCCGGGGTGGCGGTGCCCGGGTTGTGCATGTCGCTCTCCTCCGCCGTTCGCCCCGTCCCGGGGGTGGGTGGCGTAGCTCCAGCTCGATTTGAGTGCCGATCCTGACAGAGCAATAGGACTCCAACAAGTGATTCCGTTGTTGCCTTTTGGTTACGCGACGGAATCTGTCGACCAGGTGTCGAGTCGGGGCGGAAAAGGGCGGACGGAGTGTCAGTGGTACGTGCCAGACTCGCGTGCATGGGGAAGATCGACGGGGTGGAAGCCCTGATCAGAGAGGTCCGGGCGGGGTCCCGGATCAAGTACCTCCACTTCTGGGGGCACCGGCCGAGGCCGGACGGCAGGATCGGCGCGAGCTGTCTGAGTCAGTGGTGGCCGTCGCCGTTCGTGGTCGACGGGGTGGAGTACGCGACGGCCGAGCACTGGATGATGGCGGGCAAGGCGCGGCTCTTCGAGGATGCGGAGGCGGAGCGGCGGGTACTGGCGGCCGAGCATCCCGCCGAGGCGAAGAAGGCGGGGCGGCTGGTCCGGGGCTTCGACGAGGCGATATGGGAGCGGGAGCGGTTCCGGATCGTGGTCGACGGCAGCGTCCACAAATTCGCGGCGGACGACGCGCTCCGCGAGTTCCTGCTGGGTACGGGTGATCGGGTGCTGGTCGAGGCGAGTCCCGTGGACCGTGTGTGGGGTATCGGCCTTGCCGCGGACGACGAGGCGGCTTCGGATCCGGAGCGGTGGCGGGGGCCGAATCTGCTGGGCTTCGCGTTGATGGAGACGCGGGACCGTTTGAGAGCGGATTGACGCCCGTTGGGGTTGCGCAGGAATGCCGGGTGCCGGTACGTGGTGGCTGAGCGCGCAGTTCCCCGCGCCCCTGGGCACGCTGCGCCGACCGGCGTGTCAGGGGCTGAACGCGATCAGGGCAGCGATGAAGCCGAGGGCCAGGACGATGCCCGACGCGCCGCAGATGAGGCCGGCCAGGGCCATGCCGGGGTTGGTGGCCTCGCCGTTCTTCGCCTTTCCTCGGCCCAGCGCGCCGAAGACGATGGCCAGGATGCCCAGCACGATGGCCACCGGCCACAGCAGGAAGCCGACCGCCGCGAGGATGCCCAGCACCAGCGAGGCCGTGCCCATGCCGTTGCTCGGCATCGGCTGCATGCCGGGCCAGCCGTAGGCGTACGGCGGCTGGGGCTGGCCGGGGTAGCCGTAGGCCGCCGGTGCGCCCGGGTAGCCGTACGGCACCTGGCCGGGGCCGTCGGGGGCGATGGGGGGCGGGGGCACCGGTTCCGGTCCCGCGTGCTGGAAGGCGGGCGGGGCGTAGGGGTTCGCGGGGGCGGTCGGCGGGGCGTACGGGTTCGCGGGAGGCGTGGTCGCCGGGGGTGCGAACGGGTTGGCCGCCGGGGGTGCGGTCGGCGGGGCCCAGGCCGACGGCACGGCGTCCGCGGGCGCGTCGGGGGCCGCGGGCACCGAGGTCAGCGTCTGCTGGTAGTGCAAGGAGTCGGCACGTGGCGGGGAGTCCTGGCCGGGCTCGGGTATCGCGTCCCGCGCCGGAGCCGGTGCGGTCCCCTGCTTGTCCAGGGACACCCGGGCCTCGCCGGCAGGCGGATGCTCCTGGGGCGTGGACTGCGGCACCTGGTCGGACATGGTGATGGACCCCTCTACTGGCTGTGCCGCCATGCTAAGGGCAGGCAAAAACGGCGTGGACCGGGGCCTACGATGATCTCGCGCAACCGATCAGCCGATCACCGCGCCCGCACCACGGACCTCGCTCCGCGGGCGCCCGTCCCGGGGAGGACCCCATGACCGACAGCTCCGTACCCGCCGCCGGCACCGCCGACCGCGATCTGCGGACCTTCATCGCCGGACTGCCCAAGGCCGAACTGCACGTCCACCACGTCGGCTCCGCCTCCCCGCGCATCGTGTCGGAACTGGCCGCCCGCCACCCCGACTCCAAGGTCCCCTCCGACCCCGAGGCCCTGGCCGACTTCTTCACCTTCACCGACTTCGCCCACTTCATCGACGTGTACCTGTCGGTCGTCGACCTGATCCGCACGCCGGAGGACGTCCGGCTGCTGACGTACGAGGTGGCCCGTGAGCTGTCCCGGCAGCAGGTGCGGTACGCCGAGCTGACCATCACCCCCTTCTCCTCCACCCGGCGCGGCATCGACGAGCTGGCCTTCATGGCGGCGATCGAGGACGCCCGCAAGGCGGCCGAGGCGGAGTTCGGGACCGTACTGCGCTGGTGCTTCGACATCCCCGGGGAGGCGGGTCTGGAGTCCGCCGAGGAGACCGCCCGGCTCGCCACCGACGACCGGATCCGCCCGGAGGGCCTGGTGTCGTTCGGGCTCGGCGGGCCCGAGATCGGCGTGCCCCGGCCGCAGTTCAAGCCGTACTTCGACCGGGCCATCGCCGCCGGCCTGCGCTCGGTCCCGCACGCCGGGGAGACCACCGGCCCGGAGACGGTGTGGGACGCGCTGACCCATCTGCGCGCCGAGCGGATCGGGCACGGCACCAGCTCCGCGCGGGATCCCAAGCTGCTCGAACACCTCGCCGAGCACCGCATCGCGCTGGAGGTCTGCCCGACCTCCAACATCGCCACCCGCGCGGTCCGCACCCTGGACGAGCACCCGATCAAGGAGTTCACCCGGGCCGGGGTGCTGGTCACGATCAACTCCGACGACCCGCCGATGTTCGGCACCGACCTGAACAACGAGTACGCGGTGGCCGCGCGCCTCCTCGACCTGGACGAGCGGGGCCTCGCCGACCTCGCCAAGAACGCCGTGCACGCCTCGTTCCTGGATGCCGCGGGCAAGGCCCGGATCGCGGCGGAGATCGACACGTACACCGCCACCTGGCTCGCCTCCTGAGGCACACCACAATGGGGGTCATGCAGACCGTGACGGCCGTGGCCCACCGCGGCGACCCCTACCGCTTCCGTGAGAACACCATCGACTCGCTGCGTTCCGCGCTCGACCGGGGCGCGGACGCCGTCGAGCTCGACGTACGGCTCACCCGCGACGGCGTCCCCGTGCTGCTGCACGACGACACGCTGGAGCGGCTGTGGGAACTGGACCGGCCGCTCGGCGCGCTGTCCGCCGAGGAGGTGCGCGGGCTCACGGCGGGCGGTGTGCCGACGCTGGCGGAGGCGCTGGCGGCGACCGGTGACAGCCGGGTGATGGTGGACCTGTGCGGGCGGGTCGAGCGGCCGATGGTGGACCGGGTCATGGACGCGGTCCGGCAGAGCGGGGCCCTGGAGCGGGTCTACTACTGCGCGGGGGCCGAGGCGATGCTCGCCGTCCGCGCCGCCGACCCGGCCGCCGAGATCGCCCTGACCTGGACGAGCCTCGCCCCGCCCCGGCCCGCGCTGCTGGCGGCGATCCGCCCGCGCTGGCTCAACTACCGCTTCTCCCTGCTGAGCCGGGAGTTGGCGGCCCGCGTCCACCACGACGGCTATCTGCTGTCCGTCTGGACCCCGGACACCCGCCGCTCGATGGGCCGCCTGCTGGACCTGGGCGCCGACTCGATCACCACGAACCGGGTCGACGTCCTGCACGCGCTGCGCAACGGCGGCAGCGGCGGCCGTTAGCAAGGAGACGGGGTGGAGGGGGCGCCGATAGCAGTTTTTGCGGGGCGGTGATGCGGGAGATACCTCAGTGTTTCCTCAGGTCGCGGACCCGGCCGGTTCTTGTAGAAGCCTACGAAGATCCCGTTTCGGCCGGTGGCTGCTTTCATGTCTTCCTCGCCTGGCTGACTCTACCGCCTTGCCTGTGTACTCCTCGTACGAGTTGCGGCGACGCGACGCGGGTGCAACGAAGAGGGGATGAGGGGGGAAAGTCTTGACGACCGCAACCCGGGGCCCCGACGCGGGTGCATCGCTGCTGGTGGACGGTCATCGAACGGGCCGGCCCCCACGCCCCACCCCCTCTCCCCGAAGGATCGATCATGACCATCCACACCCAGGAAGCAAGCATCCAGGACTTCGAGCGCGTCTGGATGGAGCAGGCGATCACCCTGGCCACCACCAGCGTGAACAACGGCGGCGGCCCGTTCGGTGCCCTGGTCGCCAAGGACGGCGAGGTCGTCGCCACCGGCAACAACCAGGTCACCTCCACCCTGGACCCGTCCGCGCACGCCGAGGTCAGCGCGATGCGAGCCGCCTGCAAGAAGCTGAACACCTTCTCGCTCGAAGGATGCGTCCTGATCACCTCCTGTGAGCCATGCCCGATGTGTCTGTCCACCGCCCTGTGGGCCCGCGTCGACCGGCTCGTCTACTCCGCCGACCGGCACGACGCCGCGGTGGCCGGCTTCGACGACCGCAAGTTCTACGACCTGTTCGAGAAGAAGCCCCAGGAGATGTGGCCCATGGCGGTCGAGCACCTGGACCTGCCCAACCGCACCCAGCCGTTCGACACGTGGCTGGCCAAGACCGACCGCATCCACTACTGACGAGCAAGGCCCGCGGCCGAGGACGGCGCGCCCGAACGCGCGCCGTCCCTCAAGCAGCCGTGAGCGCTTCCAGGCGCTTGATCTTCTTGCGTACGACGTACAGCGGGATCACGCCGAACACCCCGAAGGACATGTCGATCAGGCTCCACCAGAAGGGGATGCCCCGGATCGGGCCGCAGACCAGGGCGAGGGGGATGATGCCGGCGCAGGCGATCATGCCGAACTCGACGACCCAGATGTTGCGGACGGGGTCGCGGTACGGCCCGTAGAAGGCGACGGCGATGACGAGGTGGGCGAAGGCCAGCCAGTCGGTGCCGTAGAGCAGGAACGGGTAGTCGGTGTCGGCGGTGTCGAGGCCGTCGCGGACCCGGGAGATCCAGGACATCAGTCCGGGCAGCCGGTCCGGCACGGACAGGGCCCGCAACACGCTCTCGGTCCAGCGCAGTTCGTGCACCAGGGGGAAGGCCGTGGCCCCGCTGAGTACCAGGCACACGATGAAGAGGACCAACCAGGCGCGAATGCCCTTCAGCAGGGCGGCTCTGTCGCTCATGGGAGGAGCGTACGCCTGCGTTTGAACGCGTTCAAAACCGCCCCCGGTCTGAATCCCTCCCCCGCATCACCCCAGCCGTTCGTCCAGGGGAACGTGCCTCACCCCCGCCAGATGCCCGTCCAACTCCCCCGGTTCGAAGCGGCACATCCCGACCGCGTGCCAGAACTCGCCGGTGACGTCGCCCTCGTACTTGTAGCCGCCGGACGGCGACAGCGCGGCCCAGCCGCCGGGCATGCCGACCAGGGTGGCCCGGAGGGTGGGCGGGGTGTCGACGGGGATGTTCCACAGCCGTACCGTGCCGTCCTCGCCGCCGCTGGCCAGCAGGGAGCCGTCGGGGCTGAAGGCCACCGCGAGGATCCGGCCGGTGTGGCCGGTCAGTTGGGCCGTCTCCGCCCCGGTGCCGGGGTCCCACAGGCGGACGGTACGGTCGTCGCCCGCCGTCGCCAGCAGGGGGCGCAGGGGGTGTGCGGCGGCCGTCCAGAGTTTGCCGGTGTGGCCGGTGAGACGGTGGTCGATCTCGCCGTCCCGCCAGATCACCGCCGTACCGTCCCAGGAGGCGCTGGCCAGCCAGGAGCCGTCGGGGGCGAAGGCCACGGCGTACACCCGGTCGGTGTGGCCGTCGAGCACGGCGGTGACGCTGCGGGCGGTCATGTCCCAGATCCGCACCTTGCGGTCGTCGCAGCCGGTGGCCAGGACCGCGCCGTCGGACCGGAAGGTGATCGCGCGGACCCGCCCGTAGTGCTCGGTGATGGTGGCCAGGTGCGCGCCGGTGGCCCGGTACCACAGCCGTACCGTGTCGTCGTCGTTGGCGGTGGCGAGGAGTTCGCCGTCGGCGCTGAACGCCTCGGCCCACACGTGGTCGGTCTCGACGTCCAGTTCGCGCTGGTACTCGCCGGTGGCCGCGTTCCACAGGTAGATGTCGCCGTCGCTGCTCGCGGTGGCCAGCAGGGGCCCGGCGGGGCCGAACGCCGCCGAGACCAGGCGGTCGCTCTGGCCGGTGAGTTCGCGCAGCCGCCGCCCGGAGGCGGAGTGCCAGACGCGGACCACGCCGTCGTTGCCGCCCGCCGCCAGCATCGAGCCGTCGGCGCTGAAGGACAGGGTGCCGATGCGCCGCCCGTGGCCGCGCAGGATGCGCCGGCCCTGGCCGGTGGCCGGCTCCCACAGCCGTACGACACCGTCGTTGCCGCCGGTCACCAGCAGCGTGCCGGCGCCCTGCGCGGGCGTGTCGCCGTGCGGGCGGAACTTGCACACCCAGACGCTGCCGCGGTGCTCGGCGGGCTGCCGGTTCAGCGGCACCGCGACCTGGTCGGCCTCCGGGTCGATCCGCCACAGCCGGACCACCCCGGCGCTGTCCCCGGCGGCGAGCAGTGTCCCGTCGGGGTCGAACAGCACCTGGTACACGGCCCCGCGGCAGCCGCCGAGCAGACCCGCGCTGCTCCCGGTGGCCAGGTCCCACAGCCGTACCTCGCCGTCGGTGTCCGCGCTGACCAGGAGCCGGCCGCCGGGGTGGAAGTCCAGCGTGTAGACGCGCCCGGAGTGGCCGGTGAACTCGTGCCGCACGGCCTGGGTGGCGAGGTCCCACACGCGGACGGTGCCGTTGCGCCAGTCGTCGCCCCGGTCGCCGGTGGCCAGCAGGGTGCCGTCCGGGCTGAACCGCGCCCGATACACCGCGTTGCGGTGCCCCGGCAGTTCACCGGTGAGCCGCCCGGTGGACAGGTCCCACAGGCGTACGACGGCGGTGCCGTCGCCGGTGACCAGCGTGGTGTCGTCCGGTGCGAACGCCACCGTGTAGACGGGCGCGGTGTGTCCGGGCAGCCGGTGCAGCGCGGTGCCGGAGGCCGTGTCCCAGACGGTGACCACACCGTCGGCGTCCCCGGTGGCCAGCAGCCGCCCCTCGGCGTCGAGGACGACCGGCCAGACCCCGTCCGGATGGATCTCCAGCCGGTGCAGACAGCGCCCGGAGACCGGGTCCCACAGCCGTACGGTGCCGTCGGAGCTGCCGGTGGCCAGCACCCGTTCGCGGAACTTGACCGCGTAGACCCGGCCGGTGTGCCCTTCCAGGGTGCGCAGGGCGAGGCCGGTCGCGACGTCGGCGACCAGCACCCCGCCGTCCTCGCTGCCCACGGCGAGCAGTTCGCCGTCGGGGCTGTACGAGATGGGCTCGGGCAGCCGGGTGCGGCTGCTGAACCCGTACGGCACCCCGACCGCCGAGGGCCGGAAGCCGGAGTCGACGGCCATGCCGGGCGCGATCGCGGCGGTGGCGAGCTCGGGACTGCCGGCCAGGGGCCCGGTGGTCGCCGAGACCAGCGCCGCCCGCCGCCACCGGCCGCCGTCCACCCGGGCGCCGGTCAGATCGGTGCCGATCAGCCGGGCCCGCCGCAGGTCTGCGCCACGCAGGTCGGCGCCGGTCAGATCCGCGCCGTCGAGCCGGGCGCCGGTCAGCCGGGCGCCGCGCAGTACGGCGCCGGAGAGGTTGGCGCCGACGAGTCGGGCGTCGGTGAGGTCGGCGCGGGTGAGGTCGACGCCGGAGAAGTCGCGGTGGGACAGGTCCTCCCCGGCCAGTGCGGCGCCGCGCAGGTCGGTGTGGGCGGGCACGCGGAGCCGGCTGAGGATCTTCACGGCGTTGCCGCGGGCGGCGTCCGGGGAGGTGTCCTGGGCCGTGCCGGACAGCTCCCGCTCGGCCCACGTCTGGCAGATCCGGTGGTCGGCGAGGTCGCACAGGAACTCGACCGCCAGCTGGCTCAGTTGGCGTCTGCTCAGCAGCGTGCTGTCGCCGTCGGTGAGCCTGCGGCCGCACTCCCGGGCGACCAGCCACTCCACCACCGAGCCGTGGATGAACCGGAACATGCCGTCGTCGCTGCGCACCAGCAGGCTGCCGGAGCCGATGGCGTGGGCGGTCTGGGGCACCGACAGCCGGGCCTCCGCGAGCCCGGTGAGGGTCTCGGCGACATCGGTCAGCTCGTCCAGCCGCAGCGCCTCCTGCCCGCTCTCCCACAGCCGCAGGGCGAGCGCGGTGACCGCGTCCCACAGCTGGTCCAGGGAGAGCCCGGGCGCCCGGCCGGGGCCGGCACCGGCGCGCTGCGCCTCGAAGCCCAGCCAGGCGGTGAGCACCTCCTCGTACAGCCCGGCGGGGCTGAGCGCGCGTCCGGCGCCGGCCACCGCGCGCAGCCGGTCGTCGTCGAGGTCGGCGACGAAGCCGAGGAGCCGGGGGTTGCGGCACAGGGCGAGCAGGTCGGGGATGGCGTCGAGCAGCTGGAGCCGGTGGTCGGCGGCGCGGTCGTCGCCGTCGTAGCGGTTGACCAGGTAGGCGCGGATCTGCTGCGGGCTGAACTCCTGGACGGCCAGCACCCGGCGGTGCGGGAGCAGGCCGACGCGTTCACCGAGCGCGGTCAGCACCTGGCCCTGGGAGCGGAAGTGCTGGGTGCGGCTGGAGACCACGATCTTGGCGCTGTCCACGGCGGAGTCCAGCAGCACCTGCAGCCGCTCGGCGGCGCGGTCGTAGGTCACCTGGTTGACGAGTTCGTCGAAGCCGTCGAAGAGCAGCACGATCCGGCCCTGCTGGAGCATGTATCTGAAGGCGCGCAGGTCGATGTTGTCGACACCGTGGGCGGCGAGGTGCGCGGCGACGAGGCCCTCGAACGAATAGGCCCGGTCCAGGGCGTGCAGTTCGACCAGCAGCGGGACCAGGTGCGGCAGTTCGGCGGGGATACGGCGGGCCAGCTCGCGCAGCGCGAAGGTCTTGCCGTGCCCGAAGTCGCCGAGGAGCAGCAGGAAGCGCCCCTGGTCGGAGTCGAGCAGCCGGAGCATTTCGTCGACCAGCCCGTCGCGGTCCTCGGCGTCGAGGCGTTCCACCTCCCGGTACCGCTGCGGCAGATACATGCCCGGGGGATAGCGGGGGTCGGTGCGCAGCCGCTCGCTCTGCCCGGTGACATAGCCCCGCAGGTCCAGCAGCCCCTGGAACTCGGTGAAGCTGCGCACCCGGATGCCCCGGCGGCGGGCCGCGTCCCGCAGTTCCCGGGCGGGCGGCGGGCCGTCGTGGACGAGTTCGGCCTCGGTCTCGGCGTCGGCGGCGTGCACCAGGGCCACGAACCGGTCGACGTCCTCCGCGGCCGGGGTGCCCGTGTGGACCGCCACCCGCTGCTGCCGTACGAAGCCCGACTGGCTCCAGGTGACGAGGAGTTGGGGCACCGGCCCGTCCACCGGGCGGATCTGGGCGCCCTCGTGCCGGGTGCGGCACACCTCCGCGACCCGGGCGAGCAGGATCTCGGCCGGGCTCTGCACGGCACGCGGCTCCGGTTCGGGCGCGGGGACGTGGGCGTCCGCGTCGGGGGCTTCCTCCGGCCCGAAGGCCCGCTGGGCCCGCCGCCACTGGACCGGTCGCCGCTCCGGCTCCCCCGGCCCCTGCCAGACGGCCAGCCCGTCCCGGCCGACCCGCACCAGCTGATGGCGGCCGGGCCGCCCGGCGCCGATCACCGGCACCTCGCCGGCGGCGGTGGCCAGCGCGGGCAGCGCGCCGGGCTCGGCCGGGCCGTGCAGCAGCAGATGCAGCCGGGGCGCGGTCAGCCGGGTCAGCACATCGGTGTCGCGCAGCGGACCGCCGCCGTCCAGGGCGGCCGTACCCGGCGCACCGGAGCGGCGGACTCCCGCGGCGGGCCGGGCGGCACCGGGCGAGTGCCGCACGACGCCGATCCGCAGCCACCCCTCGGTCTCGTGCGGGCGCAGCGCCTGCGCGAACCAGGCTGCCTGCTCGCGGCCCACCAGCCCGTACTGGTCGTCGCGCCGGTGGCTGTACGCCATGGACGAGTTGAGCCCCGCGACCACGGTGTGCAGTTCCGGCACGGGGAAGAGGGTCCACGGCTGATCACTGTCGAAGACGACGTCGAGCCCCTGGTACAGCTCCTGGAACAGCCGGGCGAAGTGCCGCCACTTGGGCCAGTACGGCGGCCGGGGCGGCATCTCGTCGGCCTCGCAGGTGCTGAAGTAGGCCTGGCAGGCCGCCTGGTTGACGTCCTGGCCGCCGGGGACGAGGGCGACCCGGTGCGGTTCGAGCCCGAGCAGGGCCCGCATCCCGGTGAGGAAGGCCAGCGCCTGCTCGAACTCGCGCCGGCTGCCGGAGGCGGTGAGATCCCCGGTGACCACCAGCAGATCGGGCGAGGGCGCCCCGGCGTCCGTGAGCTCGACCAGATCACCCCAGATCGCCGCCTGCAGCTCGGCGGGGTCCTGCCCCCGCCCGAAGGCGGGCCCGGCCAGCTGGAGCACGGTGACCGCCTCCCGCTCCCGGACCTCCCCGGACACCCGCGGATACGACGGCGGCGCGGCCGGTCTACGGCGCCCCGCCCACCCGGTCCCGCCGAGCGGCCGCCCGGGACTCGGCACCGACGGGGCGGACGGCACAGGCTGCCCGTTCGCACCCGGATAACCGGGCGGCAGGCTGGGCCGGGCCCGCCCGTCGAGGGCCTGCCGGACCCGGGCGAGCAGCAGGTCCCGGGCCGCCCCCGGTTCACCGACCGGCACCAGGTCGACATAGGTGATGGTGGCGAGCAGCCCCTCCACCGGGATGTCCTCGACCCGCACGGTGATCAGCCGCCGCTCCGGCGCGTCCGGGTCGGCGCGCAGCGCGGCCTGCCACTCCATCCGCCCGTACCGGGAGCGCTCGTAGTTCCGCGAGAGTACGGCGATGACGGCGGCGGACTCGCTGACGCCCCGGTCCATGAAGTCGACGAAGTTCGTGCCCGGCACGAAGTCCCAGGCCTGCAGTACCGTCCGGTACCCGGCCTCCTCCAGCGTCCAGGCGATCCAGGACGCCCAGCGCTCGTCGGCCGGAGAGTAACTGATGAAGAAGTCCAATGGCCCGGTGTCCCCCGGGGCGTTCTGACGAGCCACCATGTATTCATGATGCCGTGAGAAGAGAGGCCGATACCGGTCGTTTCCAGGCGTTCGACGGCGGCTTGGCCCCAGCGGAGCACAAGTGTGCGACCCTTCCATCCGTGCGTGCCTTCTTGCTGCGTCTGCATGTCCTGGACCGGGTGGCGATCGGTCTGCTGGTGACCGGACTGCTGTGCGTGGCCACGGGATTGCTGCCGACGGATTCCGCGTCCGACGCGATGACACGCATCGCACCACTGCTGGCGTTCCTGGGCACGGTCATCGTGCTGGCCGAACTGACCAGCAGGGCCGAGGTGTTCGACGTCCTGGCGGCACGGGTGGCGAGGGCAGGGCGGGGCAGCTATCCGCTTCTGTTCCTGTTGTGCGTCGCCTTCGCCTCTGTCACGACGATCGCCCTGAATCTGGATACGACGGCCGTCCTGCTGACTCCGGTGATGCTGGCGCTCGCCTCCCGCGTCGGCATCGCACCGGTGCCGCTGGCGATGACGACGGTATGGCTCGCCAACACGGCCAGCCTGCTGCTTCCGGTGTCCAACCTGACGAACCTGCTGGCCGCCAACCGGGTCGCGCTGTCCCCGCTGGGCCTGGCGGGACGGATGTGGGCACCGCAACTCGCTGCGCTGGCCGTGACAATGGCTTGTTTGTGGCTGTTCTTCTGGCGGCGGGGGCGGCGTGGGGGGTCTGGGGGGCCGGTTGTGGACGAGTCCGGTCTGATGTCGGCCGTACCCGTGTCGGGCCCGGGTGCGGCCCGTGAGGCGGACGTACGTGCCGATGCGGCAGACCGCTATATCCCACCCGGTGTGCACCGGCCCGCCGACCCCGTGCTCTTCCGCGCCTGCGCACTCGGCTGCGGCGGCTTCCTGCTCGCCATCCTGGTGGCCGACGTACCGCTGTGGATGGCGTCCGGGACGGCGGCGCTGGTCGCGGTGGCGGCCTTCGCGGTACGGCAGCGGGCCGTGCTGCGGCTGTCGCTGATCCCCTGGCGGCTGCTGGTCATGGTGCCCGGCATGTTCCTGGTCGTCGAGACCGTCAACGCCCACGGGCTGCACGGCCTGCTGGCCTCGGCGGTCGGCGCCGACGGCGGCACGCTCGGCCTCTTCCGCGCGGCAGCAGTCGGCGGCGGCCTGTCCAACGTCCTCAACAACCTCCCGGTCTACTTGGCCGGGGAGGCGGCCGTCCCGCTGGGCAACCACGACCAGCTACTCGCCCTCCTGGTCGGCACCAACGCCGGCCCGGTGATCACTCCGTGGGCGTCCCTGGCCACGCTGCTCTGGTACGAGCGGTGCCATGCCTACGGCGTACGGGTGCCGGTCCGCCGCTTGATGGGGACCGGCGCGGTACTGGCCGCGTGCGCGGTAGGCGCGGCTGTCGCGGCGCTGGCCTTGACGGGTTAGGCGTCCGTCTTCACGGCACCGAGGAACGCCGACCAGGCGGGTGCCGAGAAGACGACGGCGGGGCCGGTGGGGTTCTTGCTGTCGCGGACGGGGATGTGGGTGGGGGCGGGGGTGTCGTTTACTTCGAGGCAGTCGCCGCTGCTGCCGCCGCTGTACGACGACTTGCGCCAGGCGGTGACTTCGAGGCAGGAGCCGCCGCTGCCACCGCTGTAGCTGGACTTGCGCCAGGCAGTGATTTCGAGGCAGGAGCCGCCATTGGGGTCGCTGTACGACGACTTGCGCCAGCCCGACAGCGCCGAGGCGTCAGGAATGGTGTGTTCGCTGCGCTTCATGCTCGTAATCCTCCGCGACGGACCTGAGCAGGTCCAGGGACTTTCGGCGCGACAGGGCGTCGCCCAATACGTGATCGTAGATCTCCTGGCACTCGCGCACCATGGACGGCAGTTCGATGATCCGCCCGCTGTTCACACCTTCCGCATACGCGATAGGGGGAAGGTCTTCGAACCACATGAGGGAGAGAAAGCCTACCAGTAGGGCATGGGGGCCTACTGAGTACGGGAGGACGTGGACGCGGATACGGCGGCTCGCACCCAACTCCACGATGTGACGGAGCTGTTCGCACATCACGACCGGCCCTCCGACCACACGCCGTAGCACTGCTTCATCGAGGAGGCAGCAGACCTCGGGCGAGTGGAAGCTATCGAGAATGCGGGCCCGTTCCAATCGCGTGGCCACGAGCTTGTCCAGTTCCTCGTCGCTCTTGCGCGGATAGCCGGAGCTCAGAACCTCGTACGCGTAGTCCCTGGTCTGCAGGAGACCCGGCACCGCTGCGGGCGCGTACTCCCGAATCTCGGTCGCCTTGCCCTCGAACTCCAGCGCCTCCTGAAAGTACTCGGCCACCTTCCTGCCATCCAGCGTCGGCAGGAACCGCACGAAGAACCCATCCGTACCCAGCTCCTGATCCAGGCGCCGCGCATCCTCAATGTCCGGCCTGCGTCGCCCCGCCTCAATGTGGGCGATGTGCGTGCGGGACATCACGACACGTTGACTCAGTTCCTCCTGCGTGAGCCCCGCCGCCTCCCTCCGCCGCTTCAGTTCCTGCCCGTACTGCTGCCGCGTACGCGGATTGTCCTCGATGGCCACCTGTGCAACTCCCCCTGGTGCGAACCCGGTTGTCACGCTCGGTCATCTTCCGAAGTTACCGCCGCCCACCTCACTCTGTGTACGGATCGCCACAGAAAGTGAAGGGCGTTGGCATGCAGGACAAGGAAAAGGACGGCTTCGTCGGCGCGTATCTCACGCTGAGGGTCTCCCGGGACGGTGGCCGGACCTGGGGGCCGAGGGTGACGTACCGTCCACCGGAGAACGCGGCACCACTCGACCTGTCGGGACGGTTTCCGCCGTGTGAGTGCCCCCGGTGCCGGGAGAGAAAGGGCTGACGAGGTCCAGCAGGTGCGGCAGCAGCTCCGGGCGCCCGGCGACGAAGGACCGCCCCGTGTCGGGACCGCCGAAGCCGCCGCCGAACTCCGCTCCGTCGAGGTGCCGTAGGGCGATACCGGCCTCGCGGGCGAGCAACGCACCGGCGGGCAGGTCGATCGCCTCCGCGCGATAGCCCACGAAGCCGTCGATGTCGCCGCGGGCCAGCATGGCCCAGGCCACCAGGGGCGCCCAGAGCTGGAGCAGGCGGCGGGAGCGGAGTTCGAGGGTGTGGCGGAGGGCGCAGGCCACGGTGTCGTCGCGGGAGACGCCGTGGCCCTGGGTCCAGGCCAGCAGGGGGCCGGCGGCAGACAACCCCTGCGCGGGGGCGGCGAGCCGGCCACCTGGACCGTGCGCCCCACCACCCCGCAGCGCGGACCACGTACGGCCGGTCATCGGATCGTGGACGACGCCCACCACGGGGGTGTCATCGACGCACAACGCGATGCCGACGACGTAGACGGCGAGCCCGATCACCACGTTGTTGCTGCCGTCGAGGGGGTCCACCAGCCAGGTGCGGCCCCCGCCGTCCCCGACCAGTTCCCCGGACTCCTCGGCGAGGATGCGGTCGTACGGGAAGCGCTCCCGGATCCGCCCGACCACCAGTTGCTCGGCGGCCACGTCCAAGTCGGTCACGACGTCCCCGAGTCGGCCCTTCGGCCGGGCGGCGAATCCGTCGGGAAAGCTGGACCGCAGCAGCGCCCCCGCCTCCTCGGCGGCGGCCACGGCCGTACTGTGCTCGGAAGACCAGGGGTCAGGCTTCGGGCTCATGGATCCTCCTGAGGGCGGCCCGAGCGATCCGGGCGGTCTGGGTCGCGTCGCACGTCCGGCGGACCATGCGGTGCCCCGGGGCGGAGACCGGGCCCAGGGAGAGGTCCACCCGGCCGGGCAGGGTCCGGCCCAGGACCAGGGTGGCGGTGGGGCGGCCGTCCGGCACCACGCTGGTGTGGAATTCACCCGCCGGGAGGGCGTAGCTCTGGCCGCGCGTGCTGGTCTGTTCGACGCCGGGCCGGCAGCGCACCAGCCGCTCGGTGGGCCGTATGTCGTCCACGCCCGACGGATCGCTGTGCACCTCGAACACCCGGTGGGTGGGCTCGCCGGTGTCGTCATCGATCACCACGCGCCGGTTCCCCAGCCGGCCGTACAGCACCGTGCTGGTCAAGTCCCAGCTGTGGCAGTGCACTTCGGGGACCAACCCCTCGGGCTCCGCATCCGGTGTGCCGAAGACGTGGACGCAGACGCCGTCGCCGCCGTCGCGCAGGATGGGCAGGCAGACGAACCCGAGCGGATGCCGTACCGCGCTCAGGGCGCGGCGGCCGGAGACGATCCGGTCCAGTTCCGACACGGCGTGCCGGGTCAGCTCGGCGGTGGCGTGCCGCCGGGCGGCCCGTTCCAGGGCCGGGTAGTCCATGTTCCTTCCCCCCTTGGCCGGAACACGGCGCTCACCTGCGGTACGGGTTCTCCGCGCGCAGCGCCTTGTCGATGATGTCGCCGACATCAGGGTCGGTGTAGCTCGGTGGGAGTGGCAGGCCGAGCCGGTCGAGCAGGCGTCTGACCTCGTCGACGGTCGGCTCGTCGGCGAGCGCGACGGCTTCGCGCAGGTCGAGCTTGACGGCCTGTTCCCGGCTCTGGTGCAACTCGGTGACGTAGTAGTCGTAGAGCGGCCGGTCGCGCTCCACGTAGAGGCTGACCCGGCTGGGGTCGTCCTGGGTGATGATCAGGCAGGTGTCGGAGAGGTCGAAGCGCAGCGCCGGTGCGACCGAGGACAGGTGGATGTCGACCTCCAGGGTGTCCAGCCGCTGCCGGTACCAGCTCGCGGCGACGACGGTGGCGTACGCCTCCTTGCGGGTGCGCTCGACGGTCCACGCGGCGGAGTCCGCGCCGGGGCCGAAGGTGCTGCGGAAGCGGGCATAGGCGGCGCACACGTGGTCGTCGGCGGGGTTGATGATGTCGATCTTCATGCTGAGGGAGCGGCGCTGCCGCTGTGCCTCCAGCACGCATTCGGGCAGCGTGACGGCCCGCAGATAGGTGCCGGTGCCGCCCTTGAACACCCAGCGGGTGGTGGCCCGGCGGGCCCGCTCGTGCGCCAGCGCGACCTCGGCCCCGGAGAGCGTGCGCACCATGGCCAGGTCCTCGATGGCCCGGCCGGTCCCCGCGGTCGCGGCCCGGATGTCGGCCATCCGCCGGCGGCGCTCGGTGAGCGAGCCGTACACGAGCGCGGCGAGGACGAGCAGGGTGGCGCCGGAGACGATGTTGCCGCCCATTTTGTCGTTCAGGACGTCCATGACCCCGACGACCAGCGCGACGGTGATGGCGACGATCCCGTCCATGTTCCGGACCGCCCAGGCGATCCCGTCCTCCAGCCGGCGCCCGGCTCCTCGCGGCGTACTGTTCGCCATGTCCACCCTCCCCCGACGGTGGCTTCCATCGTAGGAGGAAGGGGAGTTGGTCAGCCACGCGGCAAATCAGCCGTACCGGGCGAGCGGACCGCGCCACCGGAGGCCCTCACGGCAGATCGTCGCGCCCCAGCCACGCCGGCTTGACCGGCACACCGTCGGCGTACCGCTCGACCTGCTCGGTCTGTTCGAGCCGCTCGGGCTGCTCCTCCGGCTCATGCGGCTCATGCGGCTCGCTCGGCGGTTCCACCGGCTCCGGGACTTCCTGGACGACGGGCGCGGCCGAGTCCTCCAGCAGCTCGGCCACCGTGAACCGGGTGGCGAACGACTGCCACGCCCCGTCCACGACGAGGAGGAACCCGTCGCCGTCCCGAAGGAGCCGACGGCGCCTGGGACTTCTGGGGTGCTCGGGCGAGAAGCTCCGGGCCCGCCGCTCCAGCTCCGCGAGCGCCTCGGCGCGAGAGCCGGAGATGTGCGCCAGCACAGCGGCCTCGATGTGCTTGCGGTCACCGGCACTCACAGTCGTCTCGACGACCAGGCCCCATATCGCCATGTTCTCCGCCCTGTTCATGCGCCCATGACTGTCTACGGTAGCCAAGCTGGTCGGGCGTCCGTGAGGCTGGCATCTTGTGATCATGGGGACGCATACGAGGGAGGCCGGCGACGCGGAGCGTCCGGCGCTGATTCTGGTGCACGGTGCCGGGCAGGGCGGCCGGATGTGGCGGCGTCAGCTGGGCGCGCTGTCCGACGCCTTTCACGTCGTCGCCCCGGATCTGCCCGGATTCGGCGGCACACCGGGCCCGTTCAGCATGACCGCCGCCGTCGGATCCGTCACCGAGATCGCCCGGCGGCTACGACCGGCTCACCTGTGCGGCCACTCCCTCGGGGCGATCGTGGCGGCGCGGGTCGCGGCCGAGAACCCCGGCCTCGTCGACCGGTTGATTCTGTGCGGTGGGCCGGAGATCGCGCCGGGCAGGACGTCACCGCGGCGGCTCCGGATCGAACGGCGCCGTCCCGGCCTGCTCGTCCGCGCGGTCTCCGACCTGCCCGGTCGCACCGGGTGGATCGAGGTGCTGGACGCCCTGCGGACGAGCGACCTCTCCCCGGTGCTGCCACGGATCACCGCGCCCACCCTCGTGCTGTGCGGAAAACGGGACCGCACCGCCCTGCCGGACGCCCGACGGTCCGCGGCGGCCATCCCCGGAGCCCACCTGTCCGTGGTCCCACACACCGGGCATCTCCTGCCCATGACGGCACCGCATGCGTTCAACGCCATCGCCCGGGGATTCCTTGCCCCCGAGGTGTGACCTCACAACCCCACGATCTTGTTCCACCGCTTCGCGAACTCCACCCGCTCCGTGGACGTGATGTCCCGGGCGATCGCGAGGCGCGCCCGCATCCCGGAGTCCGGGAAGATGAGGGGGTTGTCGGCCAGGGCTGCCGTGTCCTTGTCCTTCGAGGACGCCAGGACCTCCTTGGCGGCCGGGACCGGGCAGACGTAGTTGACCCAGGCGGCGAGCTCGGCGGCGACCTCGGGGTCGTAGTAGTAGTCGATCAGGCGCTCGGCGTTGGCCTTGTGGCGGGCCCGGTTGGGGATCATCAGGGAGTCCGACCACAGCTCGGCGCCCTCCTCGGGCACGACGAAGCGGATGTCGGGGTTGTCGGCCTGGAGCTGGATGACGTCGCCGGAGTAGGCCTGGCAGGCGAGGACGTCTCCGCTGACCAGGTCCTTGGTGTAGTCGTTGCCGGTGAAGCGGCGGATCTGGCCGCGGTGGACCTCGCGTTCGACCGTGTCGCAGACGTTGTGGAAGTCGTCGGCCGTCCATGCGGCGATGTCCACGCCGTTGCCCTGCATGAGGAGGGCGAAGGATTCGTCCAGGCCGGAGAGGAGCGTCACCCGTCCCTTGAGGTCGCTCGACCACAAGTCCTTGACGTGGCGGATCTCGCGGCCCAGCTTCCTGCGGTTGTAGGCGATGCCGGTGATGCCCGACTGCCAGGGCACGGTGAAGCGGCGGCCCTTGTCGAAGGCCGGTGAACGCAGCAGCGGGTCGAGGTACTTGGCCACGTTCGGCTGCCGGGCGCGGTCCATCCGCTGGACCCAGCCCAGCCGGACGAACCGGGCGCACATCCAGTCGCTGATGACGATCACATCGCGGCCGGTGGACTGATGGTTCATCAGCGCGGGGCTGATCTTGCCGAAGAACTCGTCGTTGTCGTTGATCTCCTCGACATAGTCGACGGATATCCCGGTGCGCTTCTCGAACGCCTCCAGCGTGGGGCGCCGGTTCGGGTTGTGGTCGTCGGTGTCGATGTACAACGGCCAGTTCGCCCAGGTCAGCTTCTTGTCGGCCGCGGACTCGTCGGCGACGGCCCGGTCGCCGGGCGCGACATAGGCGGCGGGCACCCCGCAGCCGGCCAGGGCGCCGAGCGCGGCAGTGCCGCCGAGGGCTCGCAGGAGGGAACGGCGGGACATCGCGGTCGTACGAGAAGAAGTCTGGGGCACCTGGGAAGGATGTCGTGCCGGGCGTCGAAGCGGCAATCGACGCTGCGTCGAGCATGATCCGGGGTGCCCGACACCTTGTCGATCCGCAGGGGGAACGGCGCGGCCCCCGGACGGGAGGGAAACCCGTCCGGGGGCCGCGTATGTCACGCCGCCGGCTCAGCCGAGGGACGTCATCACGTGCTTGATCCGCGTGTAGTCCTCGAAGCCGTACGCCGAAAGGTCCTTGCCGTAACCGGACTTCTTGAAGCCACCGTGCGGCATCTCCGCGACCAGCGGAATGTGCGTGTTGATCCACACGCAGCCGAAGTCCAGCCGCTTGGACATCCGCATCGCGCGGGCGTGGTCCTTGGTCCACACCGAGGAGGCGAGGGCGTACTCGACGCCGTTGGCCCACTCGACGGCCTGGTCCTCGTCCGAGAAGGACTGGACGGTGATGACCGGGCCGAAGACCTCGTTCTGGATGATCTCGTCGTCCTGCTTGAGGCCGGAGACGACGGTCGGGGCGTAGAAGTAGCCCTTGTCGCCGACCGGCTGGCCGCCCGCCTCGACCTTGGCGTGCGCGGGCAGGCGCTCGATGAAGCCGGTGACCTGCTTGAGCTGGTTCGGGTTGTTGAGCGGGCCGAAGAGCACGTCCTCGTCGTCCGGCTGGCCCGTCTTCGTCTCGGCCGCGGCCTTGGCGAGCGCGGCCACGAACTCGTCGTGGATGGACTCCTGGACGAGGACGCGGGTCGCGGCCGTACAGTCCTGGCCGGCGTTGAAGAAGCCCGCCACGGAGATGTCCTCGACGGCCTTGGCGATGTCGGTGTCCTCGAAGACGACGACCGGGGCCTTGCCGCCCAGCTCCAGGTGGACCCGCTTGAGGTCCTTGGAGGCGGACTCGGCCACCGACATGCCGGCGCGGACCGAGCCGGTGATGGAGGCCATCGCCGGGATGTCGTGCTCGACCATCGCGCGGCCGGTGTCACGGTCGCCGCAGATGACGTTGAAGACACCCTTGGGCAGGATCGAGCCGATGATGTCGGCGATCAGGACGGTGGAGGCGGGGGTGGTGTCCGACGGCTTCAGGACCACCGTGTTGCCCGCGGCGATGGCCGGGGCGAACTTCCACACCGCCATCATCATCGGGTAGTTCCACGGCGCCACCTGGGCGCAGACCCCGACCGGCTCGCGGCGGATGATCGAGGTCATCCCCTCCATGTACTCACCGGCCGAGCGGCCCTCCAGCAGTCGCGCCGCGCCCGCGAAGAAGCGGATCTGGTCGACCATCGGCGGGATCTCCTCGGAGCGGGTGAGCCCGACCGGCTTGCCCGTGTTCTCCACCTCGGCCGCGATCAGTTCCTCGGCCCGCTCCTCGAACGCGTCCGCGATCTTGAGCAGGGCCTTCTGGCGCTCGGCGGGGGTGGTGTCGCGCCAGGCGGGGAAGGCGCGGGCGGCGGCCTCCATGGCGGCGTCCACGTCCGCCTGCCCGGACAGCGGCGCGGTCGCGTACGCCTCGCCCGTCGCGGGGTTGACCACCTGGGTGGTTCGTCCGTCGGCGGCGTCCCGGAACTCACCGTCGATGTAGTTGCGCAGACGACGCAGCTCGGTGCTCACTGCCGGCCTCCTGATCTGGTTCGACCTGTCCAATCACTGAGACACCCACCCTAGTCGCCAAGCCCACGTTTTCAACACCCCCACCGGCATCAGTTCTGCGAAATCCGCAAGACTTGATCCCGCAAACAACGAATTTCATCGATTAGGGCTTGCGGAACTGTCGAGACCTCGTGCACAGTGAGGTCGTGGCCAGTCGAAGCGCAGACCAGAGGGACTCCTCCCGCGAGTCCAGGAACGGCACCCCCCAGCTGGATGCCGTCTCCCTCGCCATCATTCAGCAGCTCCAGGAGGACGGCCGCCGGCCGTACGCCGCGATCGGCAAGGCCGTGGGCCTCTCCGAGGCGGCCGTGCGCCAGCGCGTCCAGAAGCTGCTGGACCAGGGCGTGATGCAGATCGTCGCCGTCACGGACCCGCTCACCGTGGGCTTCCGCCGGCAGGCGATGGTCGGGATCAACGTCGAGGGCGATGTCGAGTCGATCGCGGACGCGCTGACCGGCATGTCGGAAGTCGAGTACGTGGTGATGACCGCGGGCTCGTTCGACATCCTCGCCGAGATCGTCTGCGAGGACGACGACCACCTGCTGGACGTCATCAACAAACGCATCCGGTCCCTGCCCGGAGTGCGCTCCACCGAAAGCTTCGTCTACCTGAAGCTGAAGAAGCAGACCTACATGTGGGGAACCCGATAACCGTGAGGACCCGATAACCGTGAGCTCCAAGGACCTCAGCCGCACCGCGTACGACCACCTGTGGATGCACTTCACCCGCATGTCCTCGTACGAGAACTCCCCCGTCCCGACCATCGTGCGGGGTGAGGGCACCTACATCTACGACGACAAGGGCAAGCGCTACCTCGACGGTCTCGCGGGTCTGTTCGTGGTCCAGGCCGGTCACGGCCGCACGGAACTCGCCGAGACCGCCTTCAAGCAGGCCCAGGAGCTCGCCTTCTTCCCGGTGTGGTCCTACGCCCACCCCAAGGCCGTCGAGCTGGCCGAGCGCCTCGCCGACTACGCCCCGGGCGACCTGAACAAGGTCTTCTTCACCACCGGCGGCGGCGAGGCCGTCGAGACCGCCTGGAAGCTGGCCAAGCAGTACTTCAAGCTGCAGGGCAAGCCGACCAAGTACAAGGTCATCTCGCGTGCGGTCGCCTACCACGGCACCCCGCAGGGCGCCCTGTCCATCACGGGTCTGCCCGGCCTGAAGGCGCCGTTCGAGCCGCTCGTCCCGGGCGCGCACAAGGTGCCGAACACCAACATCTACCGCGCCCCGATCTTCGGCGACGACCCCGAGGCCTTCGGCCGCTGGGCCGCCGACCAGATCGAGCAGCAGATCCTCTTCGAGGGCCCGGACACCGTCGCCGCGGTCTTCCTGGAGCCGGTGCAGAACGCCGGCGGCTGCTTCCCGCCGCCGCCCGGCTACTTCCAGCGCGTGCGCGAGATCTGCGACAAGTACGACGTCCTGCTCGTGTCGGACGAGGTCATCTGCGCCTTCGGCCGCCTCGGCACCATGTTCGCCTGCGACAAGTTCGGCTACGTCCCGGACATGATCACCTGCGCCAAGGGCATGACCTCGGGCTACTCCCCGATCGGCGCCTGCATCATCTCCGACAAGCTCGCCGAGCCGTTCTACAAGGGCGACAACACCTTCCTGCACGGCTACACCTTCGGCGGCCACCCGGTCTCCGCGGCGGTGGGTCTCGCCAACCTCGACCTGTTCGAGCGCGAGAACCTCAACCAGCACGTGCTGGACAACGAGGGCGCCTTCCTGCAGACCCTGCAGAAGCTGCACGACCTGCCGATCGTCGGCGACGTCCGCGGCAACGGCTTCTTCTACGGCATCGAGCTGGTGAAGGACAAGAACACCAAGGAGTCCTTCAACGACGAGGAGACCGAGCGCGTCCTGTACGGCTTCCTCTCCAAGGCGCTGTACGACAACGGCCTGTACTGCCGTGCCGACGACCGCGGCGACCCGGTCGTCCAGCTCGCCCCGCCGCTGATCTCCAACCAGGAGACCTTCGACGAGATCGAGCAGATCCTGCGCGCGACGCTGACGGAGGCGTGGACGAAGCTCTGAGCCCGATGAGCCCGATGCGTCCGATCAGCTGATCAACACCGGCCCCGCTGCCGCCCGTTCGAGTGAGAACGGCGGCACGGGGCCGTGTGCTGTCCGGCCCTCAGGTAACGGCTGCCTAGCGTTCCAGTGACCGATCGGCCGAGCCATCGTTCCCCCGCACGAGGGAACAGGCACGGGAAAACGGATCAGAACCGAGGTGTACGCCCATGGAGGCCCCGCCGGACAACGACGTGCTCTGGGCACGCTCCTTGCACTTCAGGCACCCCGACGGTTCCCCGGGGCTCGCCGGGGTCTCGCTCGGCGTGCGCGAGGGCGAGATCGTCGCCGTCACCGGCCCGCGCGGCAGCGGCAAGACGACCTTGCTGCACTGCCTGTCCGGCCTGGTGCCGGTGATCCACGGCGAGGTCTGGTTCAACAGCGTCCCCATGCACACCCTGGGCCCGGTGGCCCGCGAGCGGCTGCGCCGGGACCGCTTCTGCTGGATCGACACCACCCCGGTCCTGATCCCCGAGCTGAACGCCTGGGAGAACGTCGCACTCCCCCTGATGCTGCGCGGCACCACCCGCCGCAGGGCCAAGGTCGCGGCGATGGAGTGGCTGGAACGGCTCGACGTCGGCGACCGGGCCCGCTACCGCCCGCACGGGCTCCAGCAGGCCGAACGCCAGCGCGTCGCGATCGCCCGGGCGCTGGCCCCCACCCCCACGGTCCTCTTCGCCGACGAGCCGACGGCGCCGCTGCACCGCGCCGACCGCACCCAGGTGCTGCGGACGCTCACCTCGGCCGCCCGCTCGCACGGCATCACCGTCGTCCTCGCCACCCACGACTCCGACGCCGCCGCCCTCGCCGACCGCGCCATGGGGCTGCTGGACGGCCGGCGCGTCCACACCCTGCATCTGCCGGACGCTCCCGAGACGGAAGGCCGGGCCGCGTGGTCGCTCTCCGTCTGAGCCGCGCGGGCCGACCCGCCGTCCAGCTGCGCCGCCTGCTGGTGGCCGCGGCCTCGGCCGGCACCGGATTCCTCCTGTTGTCCTGCTTCGGCTACGCCCTCAACCACCCGGAACAGGCGGACGCCGCCGCACTGCGCCTCGCCTGGTGCGTGGTGCCGCTCGCCGCCACGGTGTACTTCGCGCTCGCCGTCGCCCGCACCGACCGCGGCACCCGGCCGCGCCCCGCGCTGTCCACCGTAGGCCTGGGCCCGGGCCGCCTCATGGCGATCTCCGCCCTCACCACGGCCCTGTCCTGCACCCTGGGCTCGATGCTCGCCCTGCTGGTCTTCCTCCATCTGCGCGGCGACCTCGCGCGCATGCCCTTCAAGGGCGCCGCGGCGGACTTCCTGGCGGCCGGCCAGCCCCTGCCCATCCCGGCGACCCTGACGCTGCTGGCCCTGGTCCCGGCCATCGCCTCGACAACGGTGGCCCTGACCCTGCGCCCCAAAGACCCCCGCCCCGCCACCCCGCTCCTGCGCAAGTACGGCCGCTTCGGGGCGTACGGCCACTCGGTGGCCCGGGAGACGTTCGGCACGTACGGGAGATTCGGGGCACGACTGGGCCGCGGACCGAAGGGCAACCGTGCCGCTGAGGAGGCCGAAGGCGGCGGGCGGGAGAGCCGACACTCCGGGTTCGGCGGTGCCGCCGGGGGGCCGGCCGGGAAGGCCGACGACGGCGAGCGGGCAAGCCGTCAGTCCGGCGGCGGTCGAGCCACTGCCGGACCGGCCGGCGAAGCCGACGAGGGCGTGCCGGAGAGCCGCCGGCCCGCCGGCACCCATGCCACCGACGAACCGGTCGGCAAAGCCGACGACGGCGAGGCAGAGAACCACCAGACCGCGGGCAGCCGAGCCACCGACGGACCGGCCAGGCAAGCCGACGACGGCGAGGCGGAGAGCCTCCAGGCCGACGGCAGCCGAGCCACCGACGGACCGGCCGGGCAAGCCGAACACGGCCAGCCGGAGAACCTCCAGCCCACAGGCAGCCGAGCCACCGACGAATCGGCCAGGCAAGCCGAACACGGCGAGCCGGAGAGGCTCCAGGCCTCGGGCAGCCGTGCCGATGGGGTGGCTGCCGCTCCCGGGCCGAAGCAAGGCGGCACCTCGTCAGCGCCGGGCAGCGCGACCAACCCCGAGCCCCCAGCCCCAGGTACCGGACCCACCCCCGAGACCCCGACCCCGGGCACCGCGCCCGCCCCGGAGCCCCCGACACAGAGCACCGCTCCCACTCCCGAGCCCCCAACCCCGGACGCCGACTGGACCGACGTCACCCCGCGGCCTCCCAAAGACGCCCCCGTCGGCCTCCCCTGGGGCATCGCCCTCCTCGCCACCGGCCTCGCGGTACAGGCGTACGCCGAGAGGTCGACCCTCGCCGTACTGGCCGGCTGGCTCCTCACCGCGACCGGGCTCGTCCTCGCCGCCCCCGGCCTCACCCACCTGTGCGGCAAGCTCCTCCAGTGCACCCGCCCCGGCGCCCTCCGCCTCCTCGCCGGCCGGGTCCTCATGGCGGAAGCCACCCGCATCGGCCGTCCCCTGGGCGTCGTCTGCGCGGTCGCGTCGGCCGGCTATGCCATGACCACGCTGTACACCGGCTCCGCCCCGGCGTTCGGCCCGCTGACCACCCTCGGCGCGCTGCTCGTCACCGGCTGCACGCTCGCCACCCTGCTCACCGCGGCCGTGGAGACCCGCCAGTGCCGGGCCGAGACGACCGCCGCGCTGCTCCGTCTCGGCGCCCGGGCCGCGATGCTGCGCGCGGCCGCGGCCCTGCGCGCGGCGGCCCTGCTGGCGTTGTTCGGCCCGCTCACCCTCGTCGTCGCCGCCCTGGCGGCCCTCCCCGTGGACCGCTGAGCGGCCCGTCGCGCACCTCCGCGAAAAAAGTTCTCCGGCGGCCGATGAGTTCTCCCGGGGCCCCCGGTCTACCCACCGAACACACCGACCCCAGCACGAACCCCTCCGGGAGAGACCCACATGTACCAGCAGATGATCTTCGTGAACCTGCCCGTGAACGACCTCGACGCCTCGAAGAAGTTCTTCACGGAGCTCGGCTACACGATCAACCCGCAGTTCAGCGACGAGAACGCCGCCTCCGTGGTGATCAGCGACACCATCGTCGCGATGCTGCTCACCAAGCCGTTCTACGCGACCTTCACCAAGAAGGAGATCGCCGACGCGACCACGACCAGCGAGGTGCTGGTCTGTCTGAGCGCCGAGAGCCGCGAGAAGGTCGACGAGCTGGTCGACAAGGCGATCACGGCGGGCGGCACGCCGAGCGGCCAGACCCAGGACCACGGCTTCATGTACGGCCGCGCCTTCGACGACCTCGACGGCCACACCTGGGAGATCATGTGGATGGACCCGGCCGCGGTCCAGGGCTGACCCCACACCGCCCAAACGTCGCCAAACGTCCTGGTGGTTAATAAGAAGGTAAAGCCAACGGCCGTCTACGGCATATGCATTGACACTGCTTACGGAGCGCTTATAGACCTGTGAGCCTCTTGGGGGTGCTGAGGCGCTCACCTCATCCCGTGCCTCAACGCCCCCATAACCCCCCGCAGTTATGCACTCTGTAAAGGACAAACGTTGTCCATAACTCACCGTGGCGTACGCCGTTCCGTGCGCGCTCTGGGTGTTGTCTCCGCTTCCGCCGCTGTCGTGCTGGGAGCGTCCAGCTCCGCGCTCGCGTGCACCATCCAGGACTTCAAGGCCGAAGCCAAGTGCGACGGCAACAAGGGCGTCATCGTCGTCACCGACACCGACCGCTTCGGCACCCCCGCCACCATCACCGTGTTCCTCGAGAACGCGGGCGGGGTCGAGAAGCAGATCGGCCAGCAGGAGGTCAAGGGCTCGGCCGGGGGTACTTCGATCAGCTTCCAGGAGAACTGGAAGGCGAAAGCGACCTACCGCGTCCACGTCAAGGCGAGCACCCTCGTCGACCTGGACATCACGCCCAACCTCGACACCCCGGCCGTAGGCTGCAAGACCGGCACCCCGACGCCTTCGGCCCCCGCGAAGCCGAAGCCGAAGCCGTCGAAGTCCGCCCCGGCCGAGTCGGCGACCCCGACTCCGTCGGCCTCCACCTCCGCCCCGGCGAGCGCCGCACCGAGCAACGCGCCGTCCCCGGCGGTCGGTGACTCCAACCTCGCCGAGACCGGTGCCAACTCCAACACCGGCCTGATCGCCGGCATCGCGGGCGCGCTGGTCGTCGTCGGTGGCGGCGCGGTCTACTTCGGCATGCGCCGTCGTGGGGCGCGCGACAACGGCTGACGCCTCGCCTTCCGCACACCGATTTCCGTACACCACCGCGGCCTGTCCCCCTATCCCCAGGGGACGGGCCGCGGTCGTGCGTCAGCCGAAGGTGGCCCGCTCCAGCCAGAACTCCAGCACCTCGCGCTCACCGAGAACCTCCAGGCCGGGGCTGTCCAGTGGCAGCCGGCGGTAGAAGGCCAGCAGCACCGAGGTGAGCGGGCCGCGCAGGGCGACCGTGGCCTTCTCGTGGCCGCGCCGCCAGCTGACGCCGTCCTCGCCCAGTTCGACGAGCCACTCGGCGTTCAGGTCCGGGGCGGCGTCGGTGGCATGCAGATGGATGGTGCGGCCGGGTCCGCGCAGCTCTTTGGCCGCCCGGTGCGGGATGTTCCGCTGCACCCACTCCACCAACTGCAGCCACTCGTCCACCGCGTCGGCGGCGACATCGGGCGCCACCTCGTAGGGCAGCCCGGCCGCGAGCGCCGCGTCGGCGCGGTGCACGGTGATCTCGTGGGTCATCCGGCGTGCCCAGAACCCGGCGTTCAGCACCCCGGCCCAGCCCCACACCGCGGTGTCCGGCCCGGCCTCGCGCAGTGCGCCGACGACCAGTTCCCCGGTCTCGGCGAGCCACTTGTCCAGTGCGGCCGCGTCACCCCGCTCCTCGGGCCCCTTACAGAGCGGAATCCGCTCCCAGGGGATGTTCTCCTGCGCCCGGCCGCGCACCAGGGCGTCCACCCAGCGCAGGGCGCCACCCATATGCCGTACGAGGTCCTCCAGCGACCACTCCGGGCAGGTCGGCACGGTCACGGACAGATCGGCGCCGGAGGTGACCACGGCCCTCAACTGCTCGACCTGATGGGCGATTTCGTCGCAGTAGCGCTCATGCGCGAGCAATGTCATGCAGCCCACCCTAGGGGCGGAACGATCATTCCAGCACGACGGTTTCGGCCGCGTCGAACTCCACGCCGACCGGCGCACCGACCTCCGGCGCGTCCCGCAGCGCACAGGCCGCCTCCAGGCGCGGCCCGTCCGCGGGCTGCAGCCGGACGGCCACATGGGTGCCCTTGAAGGTGCGGGCGGTCACCGTGCAGGGCAGTCCGGCGTCGGCGGCCACAAGCCGTACCCCGGCGGGCCGGACCAGCAGGGTGCGGGCGCCCTGCGGTGAGCCGTCGGGCACCGGCAGCTTGCCCCAGGGACTGTCGGCGGCCGTACCGACGACGGTCGCCGGGACCACGTTGTCGAAGCCGAGGAATCGGGCCACGAACGCGTCGGCGGGCCGCTGCCAGACCTCCAGGGGGGTGCCGGACTGCGCGATCCGCCCGTCCCGCATCACCACCACCCGGTCGGCCAGCGCGAACGCCTCGCCCTGGTCGTGGGTCACGGCGAGCACGGTCGTACCCAACCGGCCGAACAACTCCCGCAGTTCGACCACCAGGCGTTCCCTGAGCGAGCGGTCGAGCTGGCCGAGCGGCTCGTCCAGCATGAGCAGCCGGGGCCGGGGCGCGAGCGCGCGGGCGAGGGCCACCCGCTGCTGCTCACCGCCGGACAGGGAGGCCACGGCGCGCCGGGCGGCCCCCGGCAGGCCGACCAGCTCCAGCAACTGCCCGGCCTCGGTGTCCCGTTCGCCCTTGGCGACGCCGTGCATGCGCAGTCCGAAGGCCACGTTCGCGCCGACGTCCCGCTGCGGGAAGAGCTGGTGGTCCTGGAACATCAGGCCCACGCCCCGCTTGTGCGCGGGTACGCCGGTCTGGTCGCGGCCGTCCAGCAGCACCCGTCCGCCGGACAGGGGCTGGAGTCCGGCGACCGCCCGCAGCAGGGTCGACTTTCCGCTGCCGCTGGGCCCGAGCACGCACACCACCTCGTGCTCGGCGACGTCGAGGCCGACCGCGTCGAGCACGGTCCGCCCGCCGAACCGCACGGTCGCCTCATCAAGGCTCAGCAGCATGCGGTACTCCCCTGTCCGGCCGGCGGCATCAGAAACTCTCCCGTCCCGGTGAGCGGCATCAGAACTCTCCCGTCCGGTCGGTGCGCAGCCGCTCCAGGATCAGCAGCGCGGCGGCGCACACCACCATCAGAATGGTCGAAAGGGCCATCGCCTGACCGTAGTTGAGGTCTCCGGGGCGGCTGAGGAGCCGGGCCACGGCGACCGGGAGCGTGGGGTTGTCGGGCCGGGCGATGAACACGGTCGCCCCGAACTCGCCGAGCGAGACGGCGAACGCGAACCCGGCCGCGACCAGCAGCGCCCGCCGCACCAGCGGCAGATCCACCTCCCGCCACACCCGCCACGGCGAGGCCCCGAGCACGGCGGCGGCCTCCCGCAGCCGTGCGTCCACCGCGCGCAGCACGGGCAGCATGGTCCGTACGACGAAGGGGGCGCCGACCAGCGCCTGTGCGAGCGGGACGAGGAGCCAGGACTGTCTGAGGTCCAGCGGCGGCTTGTCGAGAGCGATCAGGAAGCCGAAGCCGACGGTCACGGCGGAGACGCCGAGCGGCAGCATCAGCAGCGCGTCGAAGCCCCGCACCAGCCGTCCGGCGTCCCGGCGGGCCAGCGCGGCGGCGGCGAGACCTCCGATCACCACGGCGATGCCGGTGGCGGCGACGGCGTACTGGAGAGAGGTCCACACCGCGTGGACCGGCGCCACCAGGAACGTACCCCCGTCGGCGTTCGTCAGCGCCCGGTAGTAGCCGAAGCCGGGCGCGTCCAGGGAACGGCGGACGAGGACGGCGAGCGGCAGGACGAGGAGCAGGGCGACGGTGGCGAGGACACCGGCGAGCAGGGCCCACTGCCCGGCGCCGCGCGGGCGGCGGGCGGTCGCCTTCGGGTCGACGAGCCGCAGGGCGGTCTCCCGGCGACGTACCGTCCAGGCGTGCACGACCAGGATGGCGCCGACGGTGACGAACTGGACGAGGGTGAGGACTGCGGCCGTGGAGAGGTCGAAGACCTCGGAGGTCTGCCGGTAGATCTCCACTTCGAGGGTGGAGAAGGTGGGGCCGCCGAGGATCTGCACGACGCCGAAGGAGGTGAAGGTGAACAGGAACACCATCAGCGCGGCGGCGGCCACGGCGGGTGCGAGCGCCGGCAGGGTCACCTTCCGCCAGGCGCCGAGCGGCGAGGCGCCCAGCATCCGGGCGGCCTCCTCCTGCCGGGGGTCGAGCTGGGACCACAGCCCGCCGACGGTCCGTACGACGACCGCGTAGTTGAAGAAGACGTGGGCCAGCAGGATCGCCCACACCGTGGTGTCCAGCCGTACGCCCCACAGCCGGTCCAGCAGCCCGCCGTGCCCGACCAGTGCCAGGAAGGCACTTCCCGCGACGACCGTCGGCAGCACGAACGGGACGGTGACGACGGCCCGCAGCACCTGCTTGCCCGGGAAGTCGAGGCGGGCGAAGGCGTAGGCGGCGGGCAGCGCGAGCAGCAGGGTGAGCGCGGTGGAGGCGAGCGCCTGCCAGGTCGTGAACCACAGCACGTGCCGGATGTCGGGCTGGGTGAGCACGTCCGCGAGCCGCCCGAACCGCCAGGCGCCGTCCACCTTCAGCCCGCGCGCGACGATCGCCGCCACGGGCCAGGCGAAGAACACGGCGAAGAACGCGACGGGCAGGGCCATCAGCCCGAGCCGCGCCGCGCTCCCCGCGCGGTCCTTTCGAGGGCCTACTTCAGTACGAGCGAGGTCCACGACTTGACCCACTGGTCACGGTTGGCGGCGATCTTGCCGGGGGCCACGGTCTCGGGGTGCTGGGCTGCCTTGCCGTACTCGGTGAACTCGGCGGGGACCTTGGCGCCCTGCAGCACCGGGTAGACGAACATGTTCAGCGGCATGTCCTCCTGGAACTCCTTGGAGACCAGGAAGTCGATGAACGCCTTGGCGCCCTTGGGGTTCTTGGCGTTGCCGAGCAGCCCGGCGAACTCGATCTGCCGGAAGCAGGTGCCGTAGGACACCCCGGTCGGGGCGGTGCTGGGCCGCTTCTTGGCGTAGATGACCTCGGCGGGCGGGGAGGAGGCGTACGACACGACGAGCGGCCGGTCGCCACCCGCCTTCCTGCCCTCGGACGAGCCGGAGAACTCCTGGTAGTAGGCCTGCTCCCAGCCGTCGACGACCTTGACGCCGTTGGCCTTGAGCTTCTTCCAGTAGTCCTGCCAGCCGTTGTCGCCGAACCGGGCGGCGCTGCCGAGCAGGAAGCCGAGGCCCGGCGAGGAGGTGGCGGCGTTCTCGGTGACGAGGAGGTTCTTGTACTCGGGCTTGGCGAGGTCGGCGAAGGACTGCGGCGGGGTCAGCTGGTGCGCGCTGAAGTAGGCCTTGTCGTAGTTGACGCAGATGTCGCCGTAGTCGACGGGCGTGACCCGGTGCTTGTCCTGGTCGAGCTGGTAGGCGGCGCCGGCCTTGTCGAGGCCCTTGGCCGTGTACGGCTGGAAGAGGCCGTTGTCGAGGGCGCGGGACAGCAGGGTGTTGTCGACGCCGAAGAAGACGTCGCCCTGCGGGTTGTCCTTGGTCAGGATCGCCTTGTTGACGGCCTGCCCGGCGTCGCCGTCCTTGAGGACCCGCACCTTGTAGCCGGACTTCCTCTCGAAGTCCCGGAGCACGTTCTTGGACACGGCCCACGAGTCGTGGCTGACGAGGGTCACGGTCTTGGAGTCCGCGGACGACTTGGTGCCGCCGCCGGATCCGCACGCGGACAGCGTGATCAGGCCGAGCCCGACCGCCACGGCCACGAAGGTCTTGTTCTGCACTGGATGTCCTCCTGGGGTTGGCCAGGAAGAGACGCGGCCCTGCCCGGGCGTCTCACGAGGAGAACCCGGGCAGGGCGCAACAGCTTGAGTGATGACCGAACTCCCTACCCAGAATGACCTGGGCGAGGTTCAGAGGGTCTGCGGCCCTGTCCGCCGCACTCTCAGCGCTGTGGCGCTCCCCTGTCGGAATATGAAGGTGTCTGGATATGAAGATATGTGGACCGGGCCAGATTACCGCTCGGTGGCCGCGAGCTGACCACAGGCTCCGTCGATCTCCTGACCACGGGTGTCCCGGATGGTGACGGGCACGCCGTGCGCGGCGATGGCCTCGACGAAGGCCTTCTCGTCCTCGGGCCGCGAGGCGGTCCACTTCGACCCCGGCGTCGGGTTCAGCGGAATCAGATTGACGTGCACGGGCTTGCCCTTGAGCAGCCGCCCGAGCCGGTCACCGCGCCAGGCCTGGTCGTTGATGTCGCGGATGAGCGCGTACTCGATGCTGAGCCGACGCCCGCTCTTCTCGACGTACTCGAACCCGGCGTCGAGCACCTCGCGCACCTTCCACCGTGTGTTCACGGGGACGAGAGTGTCGCGCAGCTCGTCGTCGGGGGCGTGCAGGGAGATCGCGAGCCGGCACTTGAAGCCCTCGTCGGCGAACCGGTGGATGGCCGGCACGAGCCCGACGGTGGACACGGTGATCCCGCGCTGCGACAGCCCCAGCCCGTCCGGAGCGGGATCGGTGAGCGCCCGAATGGCACCCACGACCCGGTTGTAGTTGGCGAGCGGCTCGCCCATGCCCATGAAGACGATGTTGGAGAGGCGCGCGGGCCCACCGGGAACCTCGCCGTCCCGCAGCGCCCGCATGCCGTCGACAATCTGATGGACGATCTCGGCGGTGGACAGATTCCGGTCGAGCCCGGCCTGTCCGGTGGCGCAGAACGGGCAGTTCATCCCACACCCGGCCTGCGAGCTGATGCACATGGTGACCCGGTCCGGATACCGCATCAGCACGGACTCGACGAGCGTCCCGTCGAACAGCCGCCACAGCGTCTTGCGGGTCGTCCCCTCGTCGGTCGACAGATGCCGTACGACGGTCATCAGCTCCGGAAACAGCGCCTCGCGCAGCTTGTCCCGGGACCCGGCGGGGATGTCGGTCCACTGCTCCGGGTCGTGCGCGTACCGCGCGAAGTAGTGCTGCGAGAGCTGCTTGGCACGGAACGGCTTCTCCCCGATCTCGGCCACCGCGTCCTTGCGCTCGGCGGGCGTGAGATCGGCGAGATGCCGCGGCGGCTTCTTGGCTCCGCGCGGGGCGACGAAAGTGAGTTCTCCGGGCTTAGGCATGGCTGTACCAGTGTCGCAGATCCAAATGGGTGACCTGGGGCTGCCGCTCGCCACGACTGTCGTTAGGAGACGTCAGCGGTCGCTGCTGAGCGGCTGGCCCGCTGGTCCCCGCTGTTTCCCGTTGGCGCTCGCTGGTACGGGCACGCGGGGGACATACCCATGGGGAGCCGTGTCCGGTGATCGTCATGGTCGTTGGAGCGAGCATGCGAAAGATCATCATGACCGCCACGCTGGCCGTGGCTGCCATCGCCCTGGCAACTCCTGCCCATGCGGACAACAAGTCGACCCCGTTCACCAACTGGACCTTCTCGCCGGCCTCCGTCTGCGGGCTGGAAGGGGCGGAGGTGTCGGCGCTGCCCATTCTGACCGACTTCGTCCCCATCCACTCCAACAGCTGCTCGAACGGCAACGTGCTCGAGCACCCGACGATCTAGGCCGGACGATCCCTACGCCGTCGACCCACACACCGTGGAGCAGGCGTGGTTCATGGCGTCCAGGTGGAGCGCGCCACTGTACGAACGACCTGGACGCCATGGGCCGCGTCTGCTCGGCTCCGCCTGGGGCGATGGCGTGCGGGGTGGGAGCACCCCGCGCCCGCCGGCGTCATCGGACTGGACGCACTGACGATCTCGACTTCGGGCCACAGCTTGCGCGCGGTGGCGTAGGCCCGCCTCTCCTCGTACGGCTTGCTGGCCTCTTCCAGCAGCTCTCGGGAGAAGCGGATGTTCTCGTGGGGCTGCCGGTCGTAGCGGGCCGCACCGACAGCCGTCTCCTACGTGCGGGGGGATGCTCTGTGGGTGATGCTGGGCTCATGACCCGATACCGCGCGATCGCATTCCGCCGTCCCTGATGGGTGGTCGAAGGGGCGTCCAGCCCGCGCGTGAAGCAGGCGGTGCCGATGAACGAACGTCCCGACCAGTCGGGTGATCGGCCTGGGCAACCGCGGGACACCTCGGCTGCGCCTTGGCATAAGGGGCGCGGGAGCCGTCCGCCGAGCGGCCCTCCACATGGCCCCACCTACGGGCTCCCGGATTCTGCTCCACCTCCGCGACGCCCATGGTGGCGCACGCCTCGCGTGGTCGTCGGTCTTGCCATTGCAGTCGCGGTCGTCGCGGTCGCTGTGGTGCTTGCCGTTGTTCTCCGCGGCGGCAAAGGCGAGAAAGTGCCGCGCGTCAGCTCGTCTCCCTCGGCTCTGCAATCCGCGAAACGTGTCGCGCTGACGCCCCCGGACTGGGGCTCTGGATTTGTGCAGGACATCCCTTACGAAAGCGATGATTTGAGCACGTATTTTCTCGACAGCGGTTGCAAAAGCGTGCAGGAGCCGCTGGTCAATGCCCTTGCGGAAGTGCAGCGAAACGTGAGGACGTCGGACCAGACCGTATACGCCTACTCCACGGTCACTGTTTACAGCTCGCCCACCTTCGCTCAGGCGGACGCCGCCCGAATTCGACAGGATACCCAGCGGTGCCCGAAACAGACCGACACTGCGAGTAAAGCACGGTGGGAAAACGTTCACGAGGCCGCCGTTCCACCATTGAGCTTCTTCGAGTTGGCCGCCGATCAGGTGACGGTCCACGAAGCGCAACGAGCGAGGCCCCCGAGCTGTTGATCGAGATGTCTGACGTCTCAA
>NZ_JBSFGB010000030.1:0-120042 GCF_053596375.1 Streptomyces sp. NPDC001709
GAGCCCGCCCCCTTGCGGATACCTCATGTGACCGGCCTACCGCGACAACCACCACTTGTCAGCCACGACATCACGCCAACAAGGTCAGTAACCGCTAACCCAAAGCCAGCCTCGCCTTGCTCGCCTTGTTCCCGTGGGGTCTGCCCTACCTCGTACCCGGGGGCTTGCCGGAGTGCCCGAGGTCAGCGGCGCATGATCCGCTGTTCGCACGTGAACCGTGCGAGAGAAGGTGGATAGTTGAAGCCACGGATCGGATACGCCGCGTGGGTCGCTGGTGTGGCACAGTTCTTTGTGGCCCATGCGATCGTCGAGTCGGCCTGGACCAAGCCATACAGTTGGGCACAGAACAACATCAGCGACTTAGGGAACGCTCACTGCGCCATGCAGTCGAAGCCCGAGCCCCGCTACATCTGTTCGCCTGAACACGGCCTGATGGACGCCTCGTTCATCACTTTGGGAACGCTCCTCTTCGTCGGTGTCTTCTTCACCAGGTCCGTATGGCGTAGAGGCGCGACCGCGCTCGTGGCCCGAGGGCTGCTGGCCTGCGCCGGCGTGGGATTCGTGTTGGCCGGGCTAGCGCCCGCGGACGTCCACGAGAACCAGCATGTCCTCGGTGCGCTGCTCATCATGGCCCTGGGGAACATCGGTCTTGTGCTGGCGGGCTTCGGCCTCGCGGACGATGTGCCGAGACCGCTGCGCTGGGCGACCAGCCTGCTAGGAGCCATGGCGATCACGGCTTTCGGGCTCTTCCTCTCCCACCGCTATCTCGGACTCGGGATGGGAGGCATGGAGCGGGTAGCAGCATTTCCCCTTCTGGTATGGGCACTCGCAGCCGGAGTCCGCGGCTTGTTCCACCAGGCGACTCGGATGCAGGAGGCGCCACCGAGAAGGCATGGCACGCAGGCCGCCCGCAGCTGATGCGACGTCCTGTAGTCCGAGCGCTGGTGTGTGCGCGGTCGGTGAGGGGTCCTCGCTGAAGGCCCAGCGCGGCGCGTACGCCGAGGCGTAACCGTTTCTCCACATCGCCTGGGAACCCGGCGGCGACTCCGCGTACGGGACGGCGGCCGCCGGGTACGGACTCGTCCTGCATCGGCTGGGCCGCCTCGCGGAACCCATCGACCCACGGCGGCGCTGACGGCGTGACGCTGCCGACTGGAGTTCTAAATGGCGAAGTCAAGCTGTGTCGGAGGAACGGAATTCCGTGATCAGTCGAACCAGACCACGAGTCGCACGTGTTCGGGTCCATGCAGCTCGGCAAGTGTCCGCATCACGTCCCAGACCGGCGCCCAGTGGGTCCCCGGCCCGGCGACCGTGCTGCGGCTACGCGTGCCGGACCGATCGGTCTCGTCCCAGTCGGCGGCTGCCAACTCGGCCCAGCTGATCCACGTTGTTGCGGGTGCGTCCTGTGGCCCACCCCACGCGTTGAACACGGCCCGCAACCCGTCCGAGGCGTCGTCCGGCAGGCCACGGTCTTCGGTCAGCGGCTGGAATCCGAACGAGTTGCGGACGCCGAAGAGGCAGGCGAGTGCGTCATAGGCGTTGCCGGTGTTGAGAAGAAAGAGGTCGATGGCGGGGTGCCAAACCGCGTCCTCGTCATCCTCGCCCCAGATCCGGGCCAGAGGTCTGCACTCGATCATCCCGCTCACGTCGGTGGACATGTTGGCAGTCTGCCGAGAACGGACAAGGCTCGTCGACTCGATTGCGCTGCTGAACCTAACCGGTGGGCTGCGGTGGGGTGACTTCGTAGAGGCGCCGGTCCCGAACCAGGGCCCACAGCACGTTGATTCTGCCGAGGGCGAGGGCGAGGGCGATCACGGCCTGGTGTGGCGTTTGCCGTCAGCGCGCTTGCGATCGTAAAACGTCCCGGAGACCTCGGCGATAGTGACGGGGCCGGGTGCAGGTTGCCGTTCCGCTTCCCGGAATCGTGCGGCGCACCGGAGCCAGCCCGGCGAAGGCCGCGAGCGCGGACGGGCTCGTGAAGTCCGCGAGGTCGCTGCCGATCGCGGCGAGGAACTCGGTGCCCGGCAGTGGACCGATGCCGGGCATCCCGGCCAGGACCTCGGCGAGTTCGTGGGTCCGGAGTCTGGCCGCGATGAGCTGGTCGACCGCGGCGACCTTTAGGTTCAGGGCTTGGAACCGGAGCCCGATGATGGCCTCGTCGCTGGGGCCGCAGCGATTTCAGGTTCCGGCGGGTGCGGCCTGGTCAGCGATGACCAGCGCGTCGCGGGCGTCGGTCTTGCCGTCGCCCTTGTAGCCGTCACCGGCCCGGTTGACCACGTGGCAGGCAACGGCCATCTACAGCGTCGGACCTGGCCCACGAGCACGCTCAGGGGCGGGAGCCAACTGCGGCGCTCAGGCACAACATCCCCGAAGTCGTCACATGGCCGGCGACGCTGAATGTGCCGGACCTCCGTCACGGGCGTCGGCGGAGCCGAAGGCGAGGCCGGAGTTGCCGGCCCCCGGCTTCGGAAGTCAGCCGGGCTTGAGGGGCCGGGCCCTCGGTCGAGGCGTCCCGGCAGGACGGACTTGTACAACCAGCCTTCGATACCGCACTGTTGGCCGGTATTCGTCCATACGGTCAGGAGTCCCGGCTTGCCCTCCCACACCCCCGCTCTCGCCCACGTCGTCGACCCCGCCGGCGGCTGCCCGCACGCCCTGAACGCCGACCTGCGGGCCCGGGGGCCCGTTGCGGACATCGTCCTGCCCGGCGGGGTACCCGCAGCGGTCGTCCTGGGGCACGAAGCGCTCAAGGAGTTCCTCTCCCACCCCGACGTGGCCAAGGACGCCCGCCACTGCCCGGCCCTGAACGACGGCACGATCCCCGCGGACTGGCCGCTGCGGGTCTTCGCCAACGCCCAGGGCATGCACACCGCCGACGGCGCCGACCATCGTCGGCTGCGCTCCCTCGTCGGCAACGCCTTCACCGCCCGCCAGGTGGAGCGGCTGCGGCCGCGCATCGAGGAGCTGACCGCCGGACTCCTCGACGACCTCGGCCGGGCCGCCGCCGAGGACCCGGACGGCATCGCGGACCTGCGCACCCACTTCGCGCTCCCGCTCCCGATGAGCGTCATCTGCGAGCTGCTCGGCGTGGACCCCGAGCACCGCGGCCGACTGCACGACCTCACCTACACGGTGGTCATCGCCACCGACACCACTCCGGCGGAGGTGACGGCCGCCGTACGCGAGCTCGTCGAGCTGCTCGGCACGATCGCGGCCGCCCGCCGGGCCGCCCCCGGCGACGACCTGACCAGCGCCCTGATAGCCGTCCGCGAGGAGGGCGGCGATCGACTCAGCGAGGCCGAACTCATCGGCACGATGCGCCTGATGCTGGTCGCCGGCCACGAGACCACTCTCAACCTGATCAGCAATGCCGTACGGGCACTGTGCACCCACCGCGACCAGCTGGCGCTGGTCCTGGATGGCAAGGCCACCTGGTCGGACGTGGTGGACGAGACGCTGCGCTGGGACGGCCCGGTCAGCTGGTTCCCCTTCCGCTACCCCACCCGCGACCTGTCCCTCGGCGGCACCGTGATCCCGCAGGGCACCCCGGTCCTCGCCGGCTACACCGCCGCCGGGCGCGACGAGGCCTTCCACGGCCCGGACGCCGACCGCTTCGACGTCACCCGGCCCGGCGCGGCCCGGCACCTCTCCTTCGGCCAGGGCGCGCACTACTGCGTGGGCGCCCCGCTCGCCCGCCTCGAGGCCACGATCGCGCTGGAACGGCTCTTCACCCGCTTCCCGGACCTCAGCCTCGCCGTCCCCGAGGCCGAACTGCCCCGCCAGCGCAGTTTCATCGGCAACAGCGTCGAAGCGCTCCCGGTTCGGCCCGGTCCGCTCGGCCCGTCCGGTGCGCCCGGTCCGGCACTGAGGCGCGCTTCCCGCTGACCCCTACCGGCGTGCGGCGGGCAGCGACAGTTCTGTGCTCAGCCAGCCCAACGCGTCGGCGAACATCGCCCCAGATCTGGAAGTTGCGGCCGCGGACGAGGCGGACGAGGGACTTGACGCGGACCCCGCTGCCCGCCGCGGCCCGGACAAACGCCATGTGCGGGCCGCCGTCGTACGCAGCGGCCGACGGCAGCGCGAGGCCGGCCCCAGCGGTCCTGGAAGACCGCTGCCCGGTCGATCTCCGCAGCAGGGATCCCGCGCCCGATCCCACGTCGCGGTGGCGCCGGATGTCCTCCTGAGGGACACGGATGCCGTCCACCTCGACGACGAACCTCCGGGCTCTGCGGCTCGGTCCGGTGGGCAAGAGCGGGATCGCCGATAACGGAGTGGGTCACCGCTGCTCGTCGTCGCCGGAGTGGAGCACGGCCGCGGCGATCTCCCGCACGCGGTCCAGGGTGATCCCCATGCGCTGTTCGACGGCGAGGGGATGGTCGGTGGGCTCGAGCTCGACGCAGGGGCGCTCACCGACCGGGCGGGTGTGGACATGCGTCTTCAGGTTGAGGGTCGTGGTCGAGTAGACCGGCAGATCGGTGGTGAGCCAGCCGAAGTACGGCTTCTCAGCCTCGCGGCCGGGCCTGTCCCAAAGGTCCACCGCCTGGGAGAAGTTCTCGCGGCTGAGCGAGACCCAGACGCCCCAGGAGAACACGACGTCGCTGCCGATGACCGGTATCTCGATCAGGCCCTTGACGAAGTAGTGCTGCCTGCGGATCACGCACTGGTCCGACGAGAGCATGCAGTCGTCAGCGCCGGCGAAGGCCGGATCCCACACGGCCGGAGCCTCGGCCGAGTAGTTCATGGGCAGCTCAGGGTGGTGGGCCCCGCAGCACGTGCATGTGAATCCGAGATCACTGGTCATGGTGCTGGAGCTAGTGACGGGCTCCGGTACCACCTCGGGCGGGAGCCCCCTGCCGTCCGCTGCACGGCGGGCCATCCGCTCAGGCGGAGCGGCCCGGCACCCCTAGAACCCAACGGCCGACAGCGCTCCAGTCGGCGGGGCTGGTGGCACCGAGCGGCCTGCGGCGTGATCGCGGAGGCGCCGGGTCAGTTCCGGCAGGTCGGAGCCTGGGAAGCTCACCTGGAGCAGTCGCAGGCGGAACCGTGACGGGAGATCCTCCGTGAACATCGCCGCGTCCATCGGCTTGATTGTCATGCCCCACGCCCCACGCGCCCGGCGCCGCCCAGTGCGTCATCCGCACGTAGAACTCGAAGCATGTGGCTACGTTCCGGTCGCACTCGGCTGCTAGTACTGCATCGAGTTGCTGCCCGGCTCTCTGGCGGGATTGTGACTGAGCGACCTAGCCCGGTTCAGTCCGCGGTTGCGCGATGGCTACGGCCACATGCGGACCTGTCGCGCAGCTGGACGGGCAGCACCTCTCCGAGCCCATGTCTGGGCTGACGACACTGGAAGGCTGACCAACCAGGTTGGCTCAGACGGACGTTGCCCTGGCCCGTGGGGGAGTTCATGAGATCCCCCACGGGCACGTGGGCTGTGGCCTTCAGTAGCCGATGGTGAAGCGGCGCTGCACGAAGCGCGGCAGCTCCGCCTCATCGATCAAGGCCATGGCCGCGTCCTCCACCGAGATGCGGCTGCGACCGTCAGCGTCCAGGACCGGCTGGTCGCCGCCGATCCGGAAGTGGCCGGTGCGCTCGCCGGGGCTGATCTCCTCCGCGGGGCTGAAGTAGGTCCACAGCCGGTTCGAGGTCCGCAGGACGGCCAGGGCATCGCGGTGACCGCGTACCGCTGCGGCGTATTCGCGGGGCAACCCCAGCTGGTCGAGGGCGGCGTGCAGCAGCTCGTCGGAGTCTGCTCGCACCACTCCCGGTTCGATTTCGAGGCTGCCGGCGCCGCCGATCACGATGAGCCGGGTCCGTGGGTGGCTCTCCAGAGCCTTCAGCAGGGCCCGCGCCGCCGTCACATAGACGGTCGGGTCGGCGATCGAGCGCCGGACGGTGTCCGCGAAGTCCCTGGCGGCATTGCCCGGCTGGAATCCGCTGATCAGGACGTCGAGTCCGGGCAGGACGCCGGCGATGCTCTTCGGGTCCAGGACGTCGACGCTCGTCCAGGTGATGTTGTCCCGACGCTCCTCGCGCTGCGCCTGAACTGCGTCCCGGCTGAACGCCTTGACGTTGTGACCGCGGTCGAGAGCTTCGTTGACGACCCGGCTGCCGATGGTGCCCGTGGCTCCGATGACTCCGATGTGCATGGTTCTCCCCTGTGCATGCAGAAGTGGAACGTCACTATTGGTGACGCCGTGCAGAAACTATACGCCGTGAAGTCTTCTATACGGCACTCAGTAAGTCGACGCTGTAGAGTGCCGGGTGTGATAGTCACGGGAAACAGGGGAAGGCGCGAGCGGCTACGGGCCGAGACCACGGCCGAAATCAAGAAGGTGGCACTCGCGTTGATGGCCTCGGGCGGGCCGGACGCCATCACCCTGCGAGCCATCGCCCGGGAGATGGGCATGACCGCCAACGCGATCTACGGGTACTTCCCGACCAGGGACGACCTGGTCACCACGCTGATCAACGACGTGTACACCGCCTTGGCCGACGCTGTGGAAACGGCCTGGGAAACCACGCCCTGCACCGATCCCGCCGTCCGGATCGAGGCATGGGCCAACGCCTTCCGGACCTGGGCCCTGGTCAACCCCCAGGGGTTCCGCCTCATCTACGGTGACCCAGTGCCCGGCTACCTCGCCCCCGAGGGAGGCCCCGCCCCGGATGCCGCACGCCGGGTCTGCACCGGGCTCACCGCTCTCGCGGCAGCCGCCTGGCCCCACGCCCGGCACCTCTACCGGGACAGCGCCTTCGACTGGTCCGACTTCGACCCCGGGCTCCTCGAGAAGGTGCGTCCCGCCTTCCCCGACTTGCCGCCCGCAGCCGTCGCCCTCGCCCTGCGCATCTGGGGGCACCTGCATGGACTGGTGTCACTGGAGGTCTACGGCCACATGCACACCCAGACCACCAGCCCGGAGAAGCTCTTCCGGGAGGAACTCGCCCAGCTCGTACAGACGCTGGGCGTCCCGCGTCGGCGCTGAGCGTCCCAAGCGCCGACAGGCTCTGTGAACTGCGGAATTGGGCATGCCCAAAGTGTGAGGATGGAGAGGTTCGCAGATCTCCTACTCGCCGATCGGCGGGACGCAGCCGGGTGTGGTCTGCCGGGGCTGTGCCCGGATTGTGCTCAGCCCGTAACGCGTGTGCACAGTCGCTACTGGCCCCAGGTCACTGATCTGCCCGTTGTCAGCCAGCGGGTGGTCATTCCCCTTCGGGTTCGCCGGTTTCCGCGGGAGCAGGCCAGGTGCCGACGCAGGACCTTCGTGGAGCAGGTCCGCGGACTGACCGAACCGTTTCGGCGCGCCACGACGTCACTGCGCTCGGCGATGCGCGCGATCGCCATGGAGTTGGGTGGCCGTCCCGGCCAACGGCTCTGCCGCCAACTGCTCCTACATGGCGGACGGGCGGAGCTGCTGCGCCTGCTCAAAGCAGCATCCGCACCGGAGCATGATGTTCACCAAGGCCGTCCGTCGGGCCACTCCGCACGCCCAAGAAGTGGCGGGATCGCTGGCCCCCACTGGAGAACCTGACGGTGGCCGTGGAAAAGACCTGCCGCCAACGCCGCGACTGCCTGCGCGAGCACGTCACCCGGCACGTCCCAGTGCACGCCAATGAGCCTGCGCACATGCCCCCCACCCCGCTCCCTGGAACAGGGTCCGCAACGCCACCAGGACGTCCAGGCTCTGGCACGGGCAGGCTGGTCGCTCAGTGCGATCGGCCGGCGCCTGGGTCCAGGGGGCCTAACGCCCCATATGCCTTACATCCAAGCCCGCTTCGCCGCCGCCGGACGCACCGTCTCCCTCCAGCTCTACCGCGAGATCTGCGACCGCGGGTACACCGGCAGCCGCCACGTCGTCAGCCGTTACGTCGCCCAGCTCCGCGACGGCACTGCCGTGCCCGTTGCCGCGGTGATCCCCGCTCGACGCAGGATCACGGCCTGGATCATGCGCCCCGAGAGACGCTGAGCCGGATGGAGACCGCACCACTCGAAGACGCGCGGCTCGCCTGCCCAGACATCGCTGCGTCCTGCGACGTCGCCCGAGCCTTCACGGACCTGGTCCGCCATCGCCGTGGCCACCTGCTGATGGAATGGATCAAGCAGGCGGAGCGAGACGGGCCGTCGCCGATCCGCGGCTACGTCGGCTACCTCCGCCAGGACCTCGATGCCGTCACCGCCGGCCTGACACTCCGTACAGTTCCGGTGCGGTCGAGGGCCATGTCAATCGGATCAGGACCATCAAGCGCCAGATGTACGGGCGAGCCTCCTTCCCGCTGCTGAGAACCCGCACCCTCGTGCAGCGGTAGTCATCACGCAGGCGCACTTCCGGATGCGCCTGCAGCAGAGGGTCGTGTCGGGAATGCCCCCCTGCCCCTCACTGAGCCGGGCGGCACGTACGTCGCCTGATCAGACGGGCTGATTGCCGGCCGGCAGCGGCCCGAAGATCTGCCGCCCGATGGCCTCGGCCCGCTTCTGGCCGATGATCTGGCCGCGCACCTCCGGGTGCGCCTGCAGCCAGGCGTGGGCGGTGGCGGCGGAGGTGAAGAAGTTCAACGCGTCGCAGCACACCTCCGCGGCAGGGCCGGGACAAGAGCGGCGGCCGACGCCGACGACTGCCCCTGCCGGTTGCCAGACGGCGCGGCCGTCGCGGTTGGTGACCGTGACCGGGTCGCCGGTGATGGGATCGGATGAGTGGATTACGACGTCCTTCCCGAGCATTGCGGACATGCCGAGGGCGTCGATCGCGCACATCGACCACGCCTGTACCGTGCCGTCGATGACGACCCGGTGGGGGGTTGGCGTGGCGGAGAACGGGTACGCCGCCGCGATCCGTCCGTCCGCGTCCAGGCTCAGGAAGTCCTCCCCGGCCAGTTCGGCCAGCATTCCTGACCGGTGGCGGCGAAGTGACGCAGCACCGCCTGCTGCACAGCCCGCAGGCCCCGCTCCTGCAGAGCCAGCCGTCCGCGTCCGGCCCGGCCGACCGGATCGAGAACGTCGTTCTCGCAACAGGTGTTGTCGGGGTCATCCAGTCCGGCCGCGTCCAGCGCCTGGCGCAACTCGGCCAGGCTCGGGGCGCCGTCCGTGGTGCCGTCAGCGTGACGGTAGAGGCGACACGACACACTCGGCGCCGCCGTGCCCGGGGCGAAGGGATCGATGCCGTCGAAAAGGACGGTGGGCGATCCCGTCAAACCCCAGCGGGCCCCTTCCGCCTCAGTGAAGACCGTCACCGACTCCACCTCAGCCGCGCGTCCGGCCAGCGCGGTGTTGACGCGCTCCCGCGCCACGGGGCCATTGGGGCACTCGGGAACGGTCAGTACCGTGATCCGCATCGCCGCCTACCTCCCGGTCCGGTCCCTGCACCGACGACGCTAGACCTTCCAGTGCGCTGGAAGGTCAAGGGCTAGCCTGGAGGTGTGCGTATCGGGGACCTGGCCACCGCAAGCGGCGTGACCACCAAGACCGTCCGCTTCTACGAGCAGGCTGGTCTCCTCCCGGCACCACCACGGACCCCCGCCGGCTACCGCGACTACCCGGCCGAGACCGTCACCCGCCTGGCGTTCATCCGCGATGCCCAGCACGCGGGGCTCACCCTGGCCGAGATCCGCGGCATCCTCATCCTGCGCGAGAGCGGACAGCCTCCCTGCGACCACGTCGGCGACCTCATCCAGCAACACCTGACCGAGATCAGCCAGCGCATGGCCGAACTCCGCAAGACCCGCGCCATCCTCCGTGACCTTGCCCGCCGCACTGCCACGGTCGAGCCCGCCACCTGCACCGACACCGATATCTGCCGCATCATCCGCCAACCTGAGTTGGCCTGCTCTGGCCACGGTGGTGTCAGAGTGCGCGAGGGCCATGCAGCCTGCTCTCGCCTCCTTCGTTGAGCCGTTCAACGAGGAGCATCGCCGCGTCGTCCGCCAGGTAGCCGTGGGTGTGCCGGATCAGTTCCTGGTGCAGCTGTTCCAGGAACTCTGGCGGAGTACAGGGGTGCACCGATTCTGTGGCCTTGGGCAGGGGGAAGAAATCGCCGTTGGGGCTGCGGGCTTCGATCACGCCGTCGGTGTGCAGCAGAAGACGGTCACCCGGTGTGAATGGGTAGCTCTCCGCTTTGGCAGGCGGAACGGTGATGAAATCTTCCAGGCCCAGGGGCGGCAGTGGGCAGGCGGGAACGAGGGCCTTTACCTTGCCTTGGTGGAGCACCAGCGGGGGCGGATGGCCGCGATTGACGACCTGAACCACGAAGGCGTCCGAAACCTGTGCCACGAGCGCGGTGACGAAATCCTCGGTCAGATCGTCTTCGTCCGCCTGATCAACCGCGCTGAGCGCTGCCCGCTCGCGTTCCAGGGCTGCCGCGCAGTGATTCACCACCTCCGCCAGATCCTCGTCGTAGTGCGCAGCCTCCCGGAACGCACCCAGCACGGCTGCGGCCAGGCGCACGGCGGGCAGCCCCTTGCCGCGGACGTCTCCCACGATCATCCGGACCCCGTACCGGGTGTGCAATGCCTCGTACAGATCGCCACCGATCTGCGCGCCCATCTCTGCCGCCAGGTACTTGCTGGCCATCTGGACGGGACCGAGCCGGGGCGGCACAGGCCGCAGCAGAACCCGTTGTGCTGCCTCGGCGACCCGGCGAACCTGGTTGAGCTCACTCTGTCTGCGCGTGCGCACTGCACTACTCATGGTGACACTAGCTGTCGACACTACGAGGAGGGAGATGAGGTTGCTGTAGACCTGGCCTCCCCAGCTGTGGTGGAGGGTGGCCGTGATGACGGTGACGGCGAAGGCTCCGGCCGCTGCGGAAAGGGGGCCTTTGGGGCCCATCGTCAGCGAGGCCAATGCCGGCATGGCAGCGAGGAGAGGACCGGTGATCACCGCGTGTGCAGGGGAAAGCTCGATCCCCAGCGCGAGCAGTATGATCACGAATGGCACACACTGCGCGAGTCTGAAGAGGCCCCGGCTATGACCGCCCGCCACTGATGGACTGGATGGGCGGATGAGCGACCGCATGACTACAGCCTGCCTCCCCGATGTTGGGTGTTCCACCCGGCGCCGTCATGAGCGCTCGCGATCGTCATGCGGCCGCTGAATGCTGCGGTCGTCCGGATAGCCGTCGTACGGAGCCAGGTGCCGAAGCACCTCGCACAGTTCTGCCCAGCCCACCCTGGCCTGCATCCTATGTCTCCTCCACCGTCGAGGGCCCTGGCGGCTGCCGAAGCGGTACGGCTGGAGCCCGCAGCATGTCCGGGTGGGAGATCACGCCGGGCGACACGTGTAGGCGACGGCGCCCGAGCCGGCCTACCCGTCAGGCTGCGTCGTTTTCCGTACGGACTGAGATTCGTCCGGCTGCTTCGAGCCGGGACAGCCGTTCGTGTTCCCGGGAGGTCCAACGTCGGACCTGGTCGGGCTCCAGTGGGGCGCCGTGCCCAACGTGGAGTCTGGTGGGGTTCAGGGCAAGCATCTTCCGGAGGCTGGCCAGGTTGCGCAGCGGGTCGTCGTGGAAGGGAGGGTTGGCCGGCCTGCCCGGGATGAGGCCCATAAAGGAGTTGGCGATCAGGTCGCCCGCGACGAGGTCTCCTTGGTCAGTGAGGACGGAGATCGAACCGGCAGTGTGTCCGGGGGTGGGCATGATGCGCGCCGCGATCCCAAGGTCCTCCAGGTCCGTCTCACCCCGCACGAGTACGTCGGGGTGGAACGGTTCCGCCTGGATGTGCAGGTTCTTGTTCTTGGCCATGAGGCGGCCCATCGGGCCGGTGGGCAGGTATGGTTCGCGGACCCGGCCGTTGCGGAAAGGGCCGAGGTCGGCGATGTGTCCCGCTACCGGTGCCCCGGTCAGGCGGTGCAGTTCGGCAGCGGAGCCGAAGTGGTCGATGTGGCCGTGCGTGATGATGATCAGCGACACGTCGGTGGGGTCCACACCGTGTGCGGCGACCTGCTCGTAGATCCTTCGGCCGCTGCCGGGTGTCCCCGCGTCGACGATCACGGGCCGGCGGCCCAGCAGCAGGTATGCGTTGATGCTGTGCCGGCCCATGACCGGGATCGGGACGACCTTGGTTCGGGACACTGATTTCTCCCTGGTTGTGTCGTGTAATGCCGCTCACGCGGGCATGACCGTCTTCCGCCGGGCGGCGGTCCACGGGGCGGTCGGGGGAGGGGCTGCGTTGGGCTTAGCGGAAGCGGCGCCGGTATTGGGCGGGGGTGGTCCCGAGGCGGCGCCGGAAGGAACGGTGCAAGCTTTCCACGGAGCCGAGGCCGCTGATGGCGGCGATCTCCGGCAGGCTGCGGTCGCTGTCCTGGAGCAACTGGCGGGCGGCCTCCAGCCGGACGGACTCGACGTAGGCGGCCGGGGTGGTGCTGGTGCGCCGGCGGAACAGCCTTGAGAAGTGGCGCACGCTCAGGTGCAGCCGTGCAGCCAGGGCTTCGGCGGACAGATCCTCGGTGAGGTGCTCGCCGATCCACATACACAGGTCGTCGATCTGGTCGCCGGGGGCAGCCGGAACGGCGAGCGGGACACTGAACTGGCTCTGGCCACCAGCGCGTTTGACATACATGACCATCATGCGGGCGGTGGCCAGGGCGAGTTCGGGTCCGTGATCCACGGTGACCATAGCCAGCGCCATGTCTATCCCCGAGGTGATACCGGCACAGGTCCACAGACGGCCGGCCCGGATGAAGATCGGGTCCGGATCGACAGTCACACGCGGGTGGTCGGCGGCGAGCCGCGCGGCCGTCATCCAATGGGTCGTGGCGGAAAGGCCGTCCAGCAGGCCCGCCGCGGCCAGCAGGTGCGCGCCCGAGCAGATAGAGCCCACCCGGTGCGTCCCGGGCACCGCTTCACGCAGCCAGTCGATGATCCCGCTGTCGAGCACCGGCTCCACCCTGTGGTCGTCCACATGGACGGCACCCGACACGAGCAAGGTGTCCACGTTGCCGTTCACCTCGTCCAGTGTCAGGTCGGCCATCAGCCGGATCCCGCTGGAGGTGACCACCGGTGCACCTTCGGCTGTCGCGATGCGGACGACGTAGCCGGGTCGGCCGGTGCCGGCGACCCGCGTGGCGACCGAGAACACCTCGGCCGGACCTGTGACGTTGAGCAGTTCGACACCCGGGAAGGCGGCGATGACGACCCTGTGCGGTGGGAGCATGCGCCGATCATTTCGCCCCGCCGCGATGGCCGCAATGACCAGGTTCTGTCAGATCCGGACACGAGCAGACAGTCAGGCTCCAGGACCGGAGTCATCCAGTAGGGACCTCATGAGCGCCTTCAGCCTCCCCCGGCGGTCCCGACCCGTAAGCGGGGCGACCCCGTCACTGCGTCGCAGCACGAACCAACCGGGGAAGCCGATCGACCCTGGGGATGTTCACGGCTCTGGCCGCGATTTGGTGAAGCCGTCAGGAACGAAGCACGTCAGCTGAGTCAGGCGCTGCGCCCGGCAAACGCTGCCCGGTAGGCAGTGGACCGCCGTGGCTGCATAGGATCACCGGCCATGACCCCCAGCAGGCTGGGCGACCTGATCGCCATCGGATTGATCGACCGTCTCGACGCGCATGACAGGATGCTCCTGGAGCGCCGCGCACGTCTCAAGTCCGCTGGCGAGGAGCCTTTTCCCCTGGATCCTCGCGGCTGGTGGTACGCGGTGCCCGGTGCGACGTACGAAGGGCTTTTCGAGGCGCTCGGTCTGCACGACCGCTTCCCGGTCACCCTGGACGAGGGCGCCGACGTGGAGGACCTGCCGTTTCGCAGGGGTGCGCTTCCCACCTTCATCACTCCTGAACTGGACGGCTGGCGGCTGATCTTCGGCAACCTTGTCGATCTGGTCGGCCTCGGGTGGGACGAGTGGATGGGCGCGGTGGAACGGCTGAGCGCCCACTGCGGCCAGGCGCAGATGTTCTACGAGGACTCGGCGGCGGGTGCCGACATATGGGTGGTCGCCCACCATGGCCGCATCCGTCGGCGATACGCGGCAAGGAGCAGCCCGGAGTGGATCGGCGACCCACTCCCTGGGGAAGAACTCCGCATTGACGAAGCCGACTTCGATCCTAACCTCGACGGAGCTGTCCCGAATGAGGGGATGGCGAGCGTGGGTCACGCCTGCGGACGGCTGTCCGTCGATCCCCGCGCTATCGGCGCCACCACTCGTATGTGCGGCCACGGCTGGCTCGCGCTCAACCAACCAGGCATCGGCCACAAGAACCTGAACGCTCTCGTGTACCTGTGAGTCGGCGCTCACTCGACGAGACTGGCTTGCCGTGTCCCTGATGGGGCGATGGAACAGCCCGGAGATGCGCGATGGTCCGAGGCGAGGGGGACAAACATGGGGGCCAGCGGCATTTTCGGAGGTGTGCCGCGCGTCCCGCCGACATGTTCCGCTTCACGACCGGCGACCTGGCCCCGCTGTACGGAGCGGTCCCGTACACCTTCGGGGAGGCCGTCGAACGGCTCGGGACCGCGCTGAACCTGGACGAGGTGTGCGGGCGGCTGGCGCGGAGTGGGCTGGTTGGACGCGCTCACGGACGAGGATCTGGTTGCGGCACTGGGCAAGCTGGGGGAGTGGCAGCTGATTGACGTGGTGCAGAACCACGTTGACAACCACCGCACGGCCGAGGAGCACGAGCGCAGGACCTGCAGTGCTCGCTGACCCGGCGCGGAGAGGCCGTGTTCGTGGGCGTGCAGCGCGCCCACGCTGTGCCGGCCTCCTCCGGTGCCCTGCGGACGGCGGTGTTGGACGCCATCGCCGATCGGCTGTCCACCCTCGCCGAACTCCTCGTGGACGAGGGATCGGCCGACCGGCAGGTCTTCATCACGCTCCAGGAGCTGGAGGCAAGGGCGAGGCGGACACCGTGGCCTACCTGCCGACGTCTCCTCACCGATCCGACTCCGCCCGCTGAGCAGATAGCAGGCGTTGTCTGGGCCACACCTGACGCGGCTGCCGGGGGAGGACGCCGTGGCATGGGCGCCGTGGCATGGGCGCTTCACGGGCACCGCTGCCGATACCGAGGAAGACTCCTCCCAAGAACGCCGCCGTGCAGCAGGGCTCTCGGCCTGGTCTTGCTGAACACGTCACGACTGGCCGAGCTTCTGGGATGCGGTGGAACTCCTGAAGGACTGCTCGCACGGGATGCTGCGCACTGACGTGCGGTGCGCTGGCTTCGCTCGAACTGCCGACGCGCATGACCGGGAGACGCACTGCCGACCTACCGGAAGCCGAGGCTCTGGACAAGGCGGCCTTAGCTTTCGCAGAGCCGACGAGGCGGTCCCGTACGCCTGCCCAACCCGTCCCTGCACATCCCTTGCCGATCCAGGCGTGGAGCCGTGTCCGAGTGGGCATGTGCTGTTCGCTCAGCGGCGGTGGGGGTGGTGACCATAAGTCCCAGGCGACGACGTGAGGCGCTGATATTGGCGTCCGGCCCCGTCTTAGGGGCCGGTGTGGGCGCGGTGACGAATGTCGTCACCACCACCTGGAACTGGTGGCTCTTCGGCACGCTTCTCGTGCTGGTCACCCTTGCGGCCGTGGGTGCGGCTCTGGTGCCAGGCGGCGGCCCTTCCACGGACGATCCCGCCCCGGATGACGCGTCCGCAGGCCACAGCGGCGGCCCGAACACACTCCCACCGGGAACGGCAGTGTTCGCCGGCCGCGACAGCGCACTGGAGCGGCTCTTGACCGCCGAGCCAACCTCGGCTGCGGCACGGCCACTCGTCTGCCTCGTCACGGGCCGCTCGGGGAGCGGCAAGACGGAACTCGCCGTCCAGGCCGCTCACCTTCTCGTCGACCGTTACCCGGCCGGCCAGCTCTTTGTCGGGTACCGCAGCCATGCGGAATCGGCCGGCCGGCTCCGCCCGGAGGATGTCCTCGCCGCGGTGCTCGCCACCGTCAGGGCGGCTCCGGCGACGATGGACTTCGATCTGGAGAGCATGAGCAGTCAATGGCGGTCCGCCGTCGGGAACAGGCCGTTCGTCATCGTCCTCGACGACGTGGCCGAAGCAGCCCAGGTGCGGCACCTGCTTCCGGCATCCGCCCGTTCGATGGTCATCGTCACCAGCCGGCGCATGCTGCCCGGCCTGGACGCGGACGTGCACGTCGAGGTCGACGCCCTGAGCGAGGACGCCGCCCGGTCCGTGGTCAGCGACATTCTGCGCCGAGGCTCCCGCACCGTCGACGATACCGTGATCGCCGCGGTGGTGGCCCTGTACCGTCTGCCGTTGACCATTCGGCACATCGCCGACCGGATCGTTGCCGAGCAGACGCCCCTCGCCCTGCGCGCCGAGCCGCACCTGCCCGCGCTCGGCGAAGGGCTCGAACCGATGCTGGCGACGATCCAGGCGCTCGAGCCGGTGGACCACCTGGTCTTCCGCCGGATGGCACTCCACCCCGGGCCCCACGTCACTGCCGCGAGCGCGGCCGCCCTCGCCGACCTGTCTGTCCCGGAAACGGCCCGCGCGCTCGCCCTGCTGCATCGGCACGGTCTGGCGATCAGGCCCGATCCGCACGGCTACGGCTTCCACGACCTCGTACGGTCGCTGGCGCAGCGGGAGAGCTCATTGCGGGACGATCCCGCCGCGCGCACGCAGGCACGAGAGCGTCTGTTCCGGCTCGTGGCCCGACAACTGGTACGAGCCAACAACAGCATTCACGCCCCTCTCGTCATCGACGTCCCCGGAGCCGGCGGGCAAGAGTCTCAGTCCCCCATGACCGAAGCCGAGGCACTGGAGTGGCTCCGGCACTACTTCGACGACCTGCGGTCGGTGGCTCGGCTTGCCATCGACCATGGTTGGCCCCACAGTTGGCACCTGACAGCAGGGCTCGCCTACTTCATGCGCATCCGGCGGAACATCCCGCAAGCGGAGGAGCTGAACGATTCCGCGCTGCAGATCGCGCTCACTTCACAGGACGAAGCCGGACAGGCCCACTGCAGGGGGCAGTTGGCTGCCCTGCACCGCGCTTCAGGGCGGTACCGGACGGCCCTGGCGCTCGCCCAGGAGGCCACGGACACCTTTGAGGGGCTGGGCGACGTCCGCAATCAGGCGTACTGCATGAGTGAAGTCAGCATGAACCTCTACCACTTGGCCGACTACCCGTCGGCGCGCGCAAGGATGGTGCATGCCGTCGATCTCCACCGGCACGAGGGCCAGTGGCGCGGCGAGGCCAATGGCCTCGGAGTCCTCGGGATGATCAGCAGGGCGACCGGTGACTACCGAGGAGCACGGGACAAGCTGGCCCAAGCACTACACATCTACCGTGAGAAGGGGAACCACCGCAACGAGGCATGGATCCTCATCGAACTCGGCACCATCGACCGGCTCACCGGGGACTACGAGAGTGCCGAGAGACGGTTCGCGGCCGCACTGCGAATCAAATCCAGGGCGTCGGACCGGAACGGCTGTGCCTGGGCCCGACGCGAGATCGGGATCGTGAAGAGGATCCTCGGGCACTACAGCGAGGCGCAGTCCCTGCTCGAAGAGGCGTTGCGGGAGTTCACTCAACTGGATGGCAAGCGGAACATCGCGGACGCACACGTCGAACTCTGCACGCTCCAAAGGATGGCGGGGCACCTCGCCACGGCACGGGAACACGGCGACACCGCACTCCAGGCGTACAGAAGGATGGGAAATCTCCGAGGCGCCGCCTGGGCGGACGTGGAGTTGGGCGTCCTTGATGCCGAGGAAGGCCGATTGAGCTCCGCGGCCGAGCGGTTCGAGAGCGCGCGCGAGACGTATGCGCGGATCGGTGACCGTTCCGGCGCCGCCCGGGTCCTGCTGGAGCTCGGCAAACTCGCGCTGCTCCGGGGGCAGGCTCGGGCGGCGAGGCCGTATCTCGAAGAGGCACTGGCGCGCTACAGCGACCTCGGTGCGGCGCAGGTCGGGGAGGCGCGAGGCCTCCTCGAAAGGTGACCGGTTGGAGGCGGGGAGCGGATCGCGCTGCGCGCAGCCGAGACTGGCCGTGCGATCTTCTGCGACACCTGGCGCGATCCATCGGGGTACGCGGTCCTCATGCTGCACGGCACTTCCGGCAGCCGGGACCAGCCACACCCGCGCTCCTGCTGCTCTACCAACTCGGCATCCACCTCATCTCCTACGACCGCCCGGCGTACGGCCGTTGCACGCGTCTGCCGCGTCCGCACTCTCGCTCACGACGTGGCCGCCATCGCCGACCACCTTGGGCTGGAGGAACATCGGGTCCGCGCGTCGGGGTCGGCCGCGTACGTGCAGCCCGAAACCCGTGCGGCCCGCGGGCTCCAGTCCCTCCTTCAGGTGCAGCGAGGGGATCTCGTAGTCACCGAAGTTCTGCCGCCGGAACGCGATCGGCTCGGTCGACTCCAGGGTGAGCAGGCGTTGCTCCCAGGCCTTGGCGACGTCCGGGTAGTCCTCGCCGGTCAACCGGTCTGTGCCGTACAGCACGAACGGCGGCAGCACCTCGATGCCCGGGTAGTAGAGGATGCCGTGGTGGATCGGGAACAGCAGATCGTCGATGGGGCCGTTGATACCGCGAGCGGCGTAATGCGACTCCGGGCCGCCGGCGGTCACCGACAGCAGAGCCTTCCTGCCCGCGAGGGTGCCCTCACCGAAGCGCTCGCCGTACCTGGTGTCGCTGTGCTCGCCGACGCCGTACGCGAAGTGGTAGGTGAACACCCGGTCCACCCAGCCTTTGAGGATCGCGGGCATCGTGTACCACCACAGCGGGAACTGGAAGATGATCGTGTCGGCCCACAGCAGCTTCTCCTGCTCGGCGAGGACGTCCGGGGTGAGCGTCCCGGCGTCGAAGGCCCGGCCCGAGTCCAGGGCGACCTTCAGCGGATTTGAGGCGTGGGGGCCGTAGTCCGCGGCGTCCACGACCGCCTTCCAGTCCATCGCGTACAGATCGCTGACCCGTACCTCGTGCCCGGCGGCCTCCAATGTGGACACCGCGAGGTCCTTCAGCGAGCTGTTGAGCGACTTCGGCTCCGGGTGGGCGTAGACGATCAGCGTCTTCATGGGAACTCCTTCGGATGGGTGCCTTCGATTCTGGGCGCCGCGGCGCCCGGCGTTCAGGGGCGCCTCTTCCATCGGACGGGACTTCCTGGTACTGGCAGGACCACCTTCACGCGCACCACCGAGGCGATACTGGGCACATGGACGATCTAGCGGGCTTCCTGCGGACCCGGCGTTCCCGGGTCGACCCGGCGGCCGTCGGCATCCCCACCGACAGCCGCCGCCGCGTCGAAGGGCTGCGCCGCGAAGAGGTCGCGCACCTGTCCGGAGTCAGCGTCGACTACTACGTACGCCTGGAGCAGGGCCGCGCGACCCAGCCCTCCGAGCAGGTCCTCGACGCGCTCGCCCGCGTCCTCGGCCTCGACGAGACCGAACGCGGGCACCTCTACCGGCTCGCCCGGCAGCGCCGCCGCGCGAAGACGCCGGGCGGGAGGGTCCGGCCGGAACTGCTGCGCGTCCTCGACCTGGTCGCCGACGCACCCGCGCTGATCATCAACCACCGACTCGACGTGCTCGCCGGGAACCACCTCGCCGGGCTCCTCTACGGCCGGCCGATGCCGGGCCTGAACACCGCCCGGCACATCTTCCTCGAGGAGGCCGAGCGCGGCCTTTACGCGGACTGGGAGAAATGCACCCTCGACGTGGTCGGGCACCTGCGCCTGGCCGCCGGCAAATACCCCGAGGACCCCCGCCTGGCCTCGCTCATCGGCGAACTGGCGATGGGCAGCGAGCGCTTCCGCCGCCTCTGGGCCCGCGCGGACGTGCGCGCCCGCACGCATGGACGCAAGGCGTACCGGCACCCCCTGGTCGGACTGCTGGAACTGCACCAGGAGAACTTCGCGCTACCGGACGAATCAGGCATGGAGCTGCTGGTCCTGTCCGCGGCCCCCGACAGTCCCGCCGAGGACGGGCTGCGCCTGCTCGCGGGCCTGGGCGCGGACAGCGGCGCCGCGCATCCCCCAGTGAACGCTCAGGTCCGCGAGTAACTCAACGCGGGATCGACCCCCGCCCCGCCGTCCCCGCCCCCCGCGCTGCCGGCCTCCGCCGCCGTACGCCACCACTTCCCGCACCGCACCCTGGACGACGCGGTCATCCCTACCACCCTGCTGGACCTGGGCAGTCCAACTCGGCCTGTCGCTGATTCCCCGGAGTTGGCCCCGGAATCCTGGCTCAGACACCGGGGAACAAGTAACCCATTGACGGCTTTCAGGGCCTCGTGGCCGCAGTCCTCTTCGGCTGGCGGGGCACGGTCTTGGCCGCATCAAGGTCCTCCACGCCCTGCACGGCGATCGCGATTTGCCGGTGCGTCGAAGCAGAAGTAGGAGGCCTGCTGCAGGAGGCCAAGATCCAGTTTCGCGCCGACCGCGTAGGCCAGGGGGGACTGTGGGCCACGGCCGGGTAGGTCACTGGCGGCTGGGACGGGTGCGGCGGTGGGTGGGGGAGCGGGGGCGGTAGTGCTCCTCGGCGAGGTGGTCCAGCACGATGGCGGCGGGCTGCCGGATCGGCGCCGTTCGGCGACCTGCCCGCTGAGCGGTTCCTCCCCGCCTACCGAATACGGGCTCACTGCACATGGTGTGGCGGTACCCGGCCGTACGACCGCACCGCGCCCGGCGCTCAGTCCGTCCTGGGTGTCCGGTCACCGGCGAGCCCGTTCGGCGTGGCCGGCACGAGGGATGACAGGATGAGCCCCATGAGTAACGTGTACTTCGATATCAGCATCAACGGTACCCCCGCCGGCCGGATCGTCTTCAACCTCTTCGACGAGGTCGTCCCGAAGACCGCGCGCAACTTCCGTGAGCTGGCCACCGGCCAGAACGGCTATGGCTACGCCGGTTCGGGATTTCACCGCATCATCCCCCAGTTCATGCTGCAGGGCGGTGACTTCACCAACCACGACGGCACCGGTGGCAAGAGCATCTATGGCGAAGAGTTCGAGGACGAGAACTTCGAGCTGAAGCACGACCGCAAGTACTTGCTGTCGATGGCGAACGCCGGCCGCAACACCAACGGCTCGCAGTTCTTCATCACCACCGTCCCCACCCCCTGGCTCGACGGCAAGCACGTCGTCTTCGGCGAGGTCGTCCAGGGGAAGGAGCTCGTCGACCAGATCGAGGCCCTGGGCTCGCAGTCCGGCACCCCCAAGGGCAAGGTCGAGATCGTGGCCTCCGGCGTCGTCGACGGCCACTGATCCCCGGCCTCTCGCCCTGGTCCGGCCGACGACGGAAGGCGGGTGGACTGAGCTGGGCGTTTTCGGTGCGCAGTGAGCTCGGTGCGGTTGCGGCTGTTGCGTAGGGTGGTTGGCGCGCCTGCGGGGACGGCTCATGACGAGGCAGCGTCCGGATGAGCCGTCGCGGACCGGCCGGCCGCTCCCGCAGGTCGCACAGGGCCTTGCCCCCCCGTTGTCGACGGCCATAACGCGGTCGGACAACGGGCGGCTTGGTCCGACCGGATTCGCCGGGCTCGGCCGCCTGCACCTCGGCCCAGGCGATGGCGAGATCCTCATCCCGGTCCCGTGAGACGCTCGCAATGCGGCCTCCGGCAGGAGGCCCCGCCCCTGCCGGTCCGCTGGCGCGTCGCCATTCGGGGCAGCCGGTGCTGCGGCACCAAGGGGGCTGCTCCTGCGGCTGGCGAGGATTACCGCGGTACCCACTTGCGGTGGCACACCGCGGCGAATCCTCGCCCAGGACACACAACGCCCAGCAGGCCTTATCCAGTTCGTCGGCGAATGCCGCGTCCCAGTTGGCCCGCCCGTAGACTCGGCCGACCGTGATGCCGACCGCCGTTGCGGCCTTGTCCACGGCAGTCCCGGCAGCGATGAGCTGCCCTAGGCCGTGTGCCTGAGGAGGACGCACTGCAGCCCCCCGGAGGTCGCCGCCCTCGCCAAGGACAGCATCCCCGGTGCCATCGCTCTGTCACCTGAAGACGCGAGGCGGGTGTACGACGTCATCAAGCCCGGTGCACGGGTGGAGATCAAGGGCCGGCAGGCCACGAGCGCGGCCCCGGGCTCCGTGTGCTACGACCGCCGGCCGATCACCGGCCCTCGCTGACACCGAACTGCCGACGCGCCGCCCAGGAGGAAGGAGGAAGGAGGAAGAAGGAACCGCTCGCGCGCGAAGCGTCCGCACGGAGGGTGGCTCTGCCCGCTTGTCAGGCGAACGGGCCGTCCAGCGCGAAGCGGCGCAGGTGGCGGGCGGAGATTTCGGCTTCGCCCGGCGGCCACGAGGACAGGCTCCCCATCGGGTTGGCGGCGAGCCGCGCACGCAGCTCGGCCGCGGTCAGCCGGCCTTGCTCGGTGAGAACGAGCAGGTGTGCGCACCGGTCGGTGGGGTCGGGTTCGCGCCGGATGAGGCCGCCGTTCTCCACTGCCTGGCCCATGCCTTCGGCCAGCTTCCCGTGCAGCTGCGTGCGGGTGGTGCGCCGCAGCAGGATGCCCCCGTGCGTCCGCGATCTCGTGTTAGCGAACCCGACCGGCTCCTCAACAGCACAGAGGTCTACGTCTTCGCCGACCTCGCCCCCGACGACCGCTTCAGCCGCATCGAAGAAACCACCAGCGCCCGCTGCGGCCGGGTTGACACCTCGGGGGAGCCACGGCCGACCCAGGTCCACAGCGGCTTTAACGGCCCCGAAGAGCCCGGGCTCCGCCACCACGAAGGCCTCGTCTTCCGCCCCGACTGGGGGAATCGAATATCGCCTCACTGCCCTGGTCACCGTCGACAGCGTCTATGGCCTCTGCCGGACATCCACCCGCAACATCCCCGGCGACCGCGAGGAGTCGGAAAGACAACAGCTGCTCAGCTGCTGGGCTGAGCCGCCGAGGACAGGGTCGTGTCGAGCCAGTCGAAGGTGATCTGGTGGAAGCGGGACATGGCTCCCATGTGGCAGTGCTCGCCCGCGCCCTCGGCCTCAGGGAGGGTGATGAGGGCGTGCGGGCAGGTCAGGGCGGCCTGGACGCGCTGGGGCTGGCCGCGGAAGAACTGGTCGTTCTCGGCGTCCAGGATGAGGGTGGGACAGTCGATGAGCTGGGCTACGCCGTCGAGGGTGTAGTCGGCGGTACGGCGGATGTAGTCCGCCACCGAGGCCGCGCCGAACGCCCAGACGCCGTTGCGCAGGGCCCAGCGGAGCTGGGTGTTGCCCTTCATGAGCAGGTTCGCGACGGGGTTGGCGAGGTCGTCTTGTCCGGTCTCGACCCACTCCCGCAGGAACGGCGGCATGACCAGGGTGTGCGCGTCGTAGTAGTTGTAGAGGCCGTCGTCCAGGATCAGGGCGGCCAGGCGGTGTTCGTGGGCGGCGGCGCGGGCGGTGAGGTATCCGCCGAGGCTGTAGCCCAAGAGGGCGAGCTGGTCGCGGGCGATCTCGGGGCGGGTCAGCGCGTAGTCGACCACCGGGGTGACCACGGTCTCCCAGTCCGGGCGGAAGACCAGTTGCTGCTCGCGCAGCGCCGCCCCCTGGCCGGGCCCGTCGTAGGCCAGCACGTTGTAGCCGCGGCGCAGCGCTGCCGCGGCGACGGCGAAGTAGGCCTCCTCCAAGGTGGAGTCGAAGCCGCTGGTGAAGATGATGGTGGGGCGAGGAGTGCCAGAGTCGTCGACGAGGAAGAGGTAGCCGGGCAGGCTGCTGTCCCCGTAGGGGATGCGTACGGCTTCGACGGGAGTGTCCATCAGGGCCGCGGCGGCTGCGAAGGTCTCGCGGGAGAGCTGGGAGAGACGCTTGGCCTCGGGGTCGTTGGCGGGGTCGTCGCGACGGTAGAACTCGGCGGTGCGGTAGTAGTTCGATGCGCGCAGCAGGGCTTCGCGAGCGCTGACCCGGTGCCCGGCCGCCAGGGCGCGGTCGCCGATGGCGTGCACGCGCTCCGCGGTGCTCTTCCACTCGCGCAGCCAGGCCTCTTCGTCGCTCTCGCCGACGTTCCGGACGGTGGCCACGACCTCGCCCAGGTCGGCGCCGCCGTAGTTGGCGAACCCGGCCGCGCGCAACGTCTCGAAGGAGAACGACTCGTCCTCGAACAGGAATCGCATGGTGTATCCCCAACCCGCTGTCGAGACGGTACCGTTCCGTCTCGTCTAAGTAGGGACTCTAGCCTCCACCTAGTCGAGACGCAAGCGTTCCGTCTGGTGTACGTTCAGGGCATGTCCAGCTCGCCCACGCCTCAGACTCCCGCCCCCGCCCCCGAGCGCCGGCTCCCTGGAGGGCCCGTGCTGCAGGACTCGGTGACCGAGGCGATCTCGGCCGCCTTCTTCGAGGAGCTGGCATCGGTCGGCTATGCGCGGCTCTCCCTGGAAGCGGTCGCCAGGCGGGCGGGAGCGGGTAAGGCCGCCATCTACCGCCGCTGGCCGTCCAAGCTGGAGATGACCGTCGCCCTGGTCTCCGCCATCGCTGTGGACGCACCCGAGGTCGCGGACAGCGGCACGCTGCGCGGCGACGTGCTCGCTCTCCTTACCGAGATCGCCGGCGCTCTGCGCCACCCGCTCCCCGCGAAGATCGTCCCCGACCTGCTCGCCGAGAGCGCCCGTAACCCCGAGCTGGAACAGGCACTTTTCACCGCTGTCCGCGACACCCGCCGCGGCAAGGCCACCCACATCCTGGAACGGGCGATCGAGCGCGGCGAACTTCCCTCGGACGTGGACCTCGAACTCGCCCTCGACCTCCTCGCCGGCCCGCTCTACTGGCGTCTCGCGGTCATCCGGACCCCGACCGACCCCGACTACCTCGACCGCCTCACCGACAAGCTCCTCGCCGCCTTCGCCGCCTGACCGCCGGCCGTCGAACACCGTGGGCTGTGCAGGCAATAGTGGCAATAGAAGTCGCACAGGGCCCCCGACTGCAGGGCCTCACGGGCTCGGCAGACCGGATCCCGTGACCCGACGGCGGTGCCCCGAGCGGGGCGAGCTGCTCGGCCCGCCCTGCGTGTCACTGGGTTCCCGCCCTGCAAGCGGTCTGTCAGGCCGGGAAGACGGGCCGCAGTCCGTAGGCGTCTCCTCGTTGGATCACGCGGCCGGCCGTGGGCGGTGCGAAGTGGGTGCCGAGGACGAGGGAGTCCGTGCCCGCGAGGGAGCCGAGCAACTCGCGGCGGGTGGCTTCGGACTGCAAGGGGTCGATGTCGACACAGGCGCCGATGGCGGGGTGGGCGAGCTGGACCGGATGGTGGATGCAGTCGCCGGTGATCAGCGCCGTCTCGCCCCGGCTGGTCAGCTCCACGGCGACATGGCCGGGGGTGTGACCGGGCGTGGGCCTCAGGCGCAGGCCCGGGGCGACCTCCGCGCCCGCGGCCGGGACGTCGACCAGATCCAGCAGACCCGCCTGCTCGACCGGGACCACGGAGTCGCGGAACATCTGCTCACGCGCCGCGTCCATGTTGTAAGAGGCCCAGAATTCCCGTTCGGTGCGGGCGGTGAGGTAGCGCGCGTTGCGGAAGGTGGGTACCCATTCGCCGTTCACCTCGCGGGTGTTCCAGCCGACGTGGTCGGCGTGCAGGTGGGTGAGGATCACCAGGTCGACGGAGTCCGGGGGGAAGCCGCCGGCCGTGAGGCGGTCCAGGAAGTCCGTGTGCAGGTTGTGCCAGGCCGGATTGGCCCGCTGCTTGCCGTTGCCGATTCCGGTGTCGACGATGATGCGCAGTCCGCTGGCGACGAACGCGAAGCTGTGGCTGTCGAGGTGCAACGTGCCCTCGTGATCGGCGAAGTGGGGGTGCAGCCAGTCCTCGCCAGTCACCATTTCGGGCGTGGCGCCGGGCAGCAGCCACGCCCCGGTCGGGGGTGGCAGTGGAACCTCGTCGACGCGGTGGACGGTCACGTCGCCCACGGTCCAGCGGGGGAGGGGCGTGCCGGGGGAGGTCTGCATGGTCCACCGTTCCTTCGTTCGTGCGGCGTTCAGCGCGGCGGTCGTCGGCAGGCGTTCGTCGGCAGCTTCGGTCCGCTCCAGCGCCGTGACAGGTCGTCACCGCCCACCGCTACCCGCTTAACGCAATCAGTTCGCTTTAAGGCACCGTAGAGCCTACGATCGTTTAAGGCAAATACTTTGCTTTTGGTGCTCCCCTGTCGCGCTCGCACCGACGACCAGGAAAGAGGCTTCCATGTCCGTCGCCCAGTCACCCACGGGAGAGCGGGGCACGAGTAAACGCAAGGATTGTGCTTTAAGGTGGGCCTATGAGCCGCAAGCAGATGGTGCGCCCCGGCGGACGCAGCGCCCGGGTCCAGGCGTCGGTGCACACTGCTGTACGCGAACTCCTGTCGGAGGTGGACCGCGCTGCACTGACGGTGCCGCTGGTCGCCCAGCGCGCGGGGGTCACCCCCTCGACGATCTACCGCCGCTGGGGCGACCTGCAGGAGCTGCTGTCGGACGTCGCCGTGGAGCGCCTCCGTCCCGAGACGGCACCGCGGGACCTCGGTGACCTACGGGCCGACCTGACGGCCTGGGCCGAACAATTCCTCGACGAGATGGCCTCTCCCGCCGGCCGCGACTACGTTCGCGACGCTCTGCTCGGCGACCCGGACGGTAGTAACGCGGGGCAGTGCTCGGCTTATGCGGCCGAGCAGATCGACGTCATTCTCGCCCGTGCGGCCGGCCGGGGGGAGGCCGTCCCTGAAACCGAGACGGTCATGGACCGCGTCGTCGCCCCCTTGGTGTACCGCATCCTCTTCCGTTCCGCCGGGCTCGACGCCGCCCACGCCCGCCGGCTCGTGACCGAGCTCCTCAGGACCGGCACGGGGCCGGCCCCGTGACCGGCTGATCGTTGACACCGGATGGGGCTGGCCCGACAAGCAGCACAGCTCCATCGGCTGCGCCGCACCGATACGGTGCTGCAAGGCGGTTCGCGAGATGGAAAGGCACCGATGGCCCCACCGAGCACGGCATGAAGGTCGAGGACCTAGAAGGTCGTGGGATGGACGATGGCGGTCCAGTCTCCGTGCGGGTTCAGCTAGGTCGCGAGCACGACCTCCGCCGAGGCCAGGCCCGGATGGGCAGCGACGTCCGTCCCACCGCCGAGACGGGGCTCCCGGCTCGGCATGAGCCCCACGTCCGGTCACCCCGGTATTGCGGGCGACCGCCTGCCCGGGCACCGCAGACTCAGACCGAGCACTCTTTAACTGGAGGACTGTTTCATGAATGACCGGCCCTTGACGCTGATGGCGGTGCACGCCCACCCCGACGACGAGGCCACTGGAACCGGAGGTGTCCTCGCGCGCTACGCGGAGGAGGGCATTCGCACGGTGCTCGTCACGTGTACCGACGGCGGTTGCGGTGACGGGCCGGGGGGTGTCAAGCCGGGCGAGCCCGGGCACGATCCGCAGGCCGTCGCCGCGATGCGGCGTCAAGAGCTCAAAGCGAGCTGTGAAGTCCTGAAGGTCAGTCACCTGGAGATGCTGGACTACGCCGACTCCGGGATGATGGGCTGGCCGACCAACGACGCCCCCGGATCCTTCTGGCAGACCCCCGTGGAGGAGGGCGCAGCCCGCCTCGCCGAACTCCTGCGGCACTACCAGCCCGATGTAGTCGTGACCTACGATGAGAACGGGTTCTACGGCCACCCCGACCACATCCAGGCAAACCGCATCACGATGGCGGCGCTGGCGATGACCACGCTGACACCGAAGGTGTACTGGACGACAGCGCCCCGCTCGATGATGCAGCGATTCGGGGAGACCATGCGCGAGTTCGGTGCGGACTGGCAGGAGCCGGATCCCGCCGAGTCCGCCGCGATGGCCGAGATCGGACTCCCCGATGAGGAGATCACCACCTGGGTGGACACCACCGATTTCGGCGGTCAGAAGTTCGATGCGCTGGCCGCGCACGCCAGCCAGGGCGAGAACATCTTCTTCCTGAGGATGGGCAGGGAGAGGTTCACAGAGCTGATGGGCGTGGAGACCTTCGTCCGGGTTCAGGACACCACCGGCGCGGCCGTGCCCGAGAACGACCTCTTCGCCGGGCTGCGCTGATCATCACCCTTGTACCTGCCGAAAGCGATGTGTTGTGCGAGGCACGGGATGGGCATGACGGCGTCAGCGCCGAGTACCACGGTCGTCAGATGGCGTACGGCCAGACGGTGAGCATGTACGCGCCATACCAGCAGCCGAACAACGAACCGCCGCTCAGAACGATCGCGACGGTGCTGGTGCTCGCTCGGGCGAGGGGGCGTGCGAGGGGGATGAGGAAGAGCACGGCTGGGATCACCAGGCGCAGCTTGGAGTGGTAGAAGCTGCTCTGCCCGAGCGTCAGGACCAGGATGCCGGTGCCGTAGACGAGCAGGGGCGGCCAGGTGCTCCGGCGCCAGGTGACGCCCGTGGCGTCGATGAGGGCGAGCAGGAGGATCGCGGTGCTGACTGGGACCCACCCGTCACCGTGCGCCAGCGTCGCGCCGAGGAAATGGAGGAAGGAACTGCCGCTGTCCCAGTGGGTGTCCCAGCCGGCCTTCTCAATGGTGAACCAGGCGTCCAGTCGGCCGGCCCGCTGGCCCACCCACCATAGGTAGCCGGGCGTACCCATGCAGGCGAGTGCGACGGCCGTCAGGGGGCGCCAGGCCGATCGACGTGTCCGCGCCAGGGACAGGGCGACGGCGACGGCGAGAGCCGCCACGGCGGCCACGCCGGTCGGCCGCGTCAGGCCGGCCAGCGTGGCCGAGGCGCCAGCGGTGAGCCATGCCCCCCGTCGAGCGGCCAGCAGAGTGCCGGCGGACAGGGCGAGGAACAGTGACTCGCTGTAGGCCATGACGAAGGCCAGGGCCATGGGCTGCGCCGCGGCCAGCAGCAGGACAGCGATGACGGCCGTACGCCGTCCGTACAGCTCGGTCAGCAGCACAGCGATGGTGATCAGCGCGGTGACGAAGGCAAGATTGGCGGTGACGATCGCGGCAGTGCCATAGTCCAGGCGGGTGACGGTGTGAACGGCGCGGATCAGTAGTGGGAACAGCGGAAAGAAGGCGAGGTTGTTGCCGGTGAGCTGACCCGCAGGCGCATGGGTGAAACCGTTGGGATAGCCGTGTGCGGCGATCTGCGTGAACAGTTGGCCGTCCCAGGCGAGCAGCCGGTCACTGAGGCTGGGCCCACCCGGTGGGATCATGACAGCCAGAACGACCAGGTGCAGCAGCGTGGACGCGCCGTAGACCACGAGCGCCGGCCATCCCACGTGCACGAGCCGAAAACGCCGGCGGCCGACGAGCTCCCTCGGCAGCGCCGAGCCGAAGCACCGCGCCGCATTCCGGAACAAGCGACAACTCACCTCACCTCTCACCGCCACGGGCCGTGGGCCGACCTTGACCCGATACTGCGCCTCATCTGCGCCTGCTGCGACTTCGACAACCCACCCGGCGGTCTGGGCGGCCTGAGCGCCGCGAACCCACCGGCCGCCTCGATCACGCCACCGGAGGTCGTGTCCTCGACGCCCTCCTCACCGCCGCCGACCACACGGCGCGGCCCTAGTCGTCACCACCCACGATCCCGCCGTGGCCGCCCGCCTCACTACCCGGCGCGCCATGCGCGACGGCCGGCTGCTCGCACCGAGGAAGTGCCGTGATCGGCTTGTGGACGGCCGGCCTGGCCCGCCGACGCACCAGACGCCTGCCGACTGCGCTGGCCGGCATCGCCCTCGCGGTCACCCTCGTCGCCGCGCTGGGCGGCTTCCTCACCGCGTCCAAGGAGACCAGGACCCGACGCGCCGTGCGCTCGCTCGCCGTCGACTGGCAGGCCCAGGTACAGCCCGGCGCCGTCATGTCCTTGGTCCGCAAGGCGCCGGGCACCCGCGCCGCCCTGAGCATCGGCTTCGCCCACACCACCGGCGTGCTGCTGGGTCCTGCTGGCACAGCAGACCGACTCCAACCTGCACGCCGCCCCGGCGCCACTCCCAACCGGTCGGGCCCCGGCCGTCATCGCCCCGCGCCGTGACCCGCTGGCTCCTGAGCACGCCCTCGCCCAGCACGTACCGACCTTCGCCCACATGGTTACGGACCTGCACGGTGACCAACTGCCGAGTGGATCGAATCCGCCAGAACCGCTCCTGACCTGCCCAGTCTCAGCCGGTTCGCCTGGAACTCCGGTGTCGTGGAAGGCCATGTCAACCGCATCAAGATGCTCAAGCGCCAGATACAAAGCCACGAAGTATGAGTCGGTGCGTCACTGCTCATCCAGGGATGCCTGCCGGGCAAGGAACTCCTCGAACGCCGCCTTCTGCTTCGGATCCATGAAGCCTTGGCGGACACTGCGGGCCTTCTCCTGGAGCCAGCGCGCCTCGTCGGGGTCCAACAGCTCGGCGACCACCACGCCTTCGCGAGCAACCGCCGTCCGCCCTCCTACGCGACGACGAAAAAGCGTGAACGCGCCGAATTCCGCTGGGTGGGCAAGTTCCGGCTCCTCCGCCTCAGCCTGGTCCTCTTCCCCAGGGTCACTCGTCGGGTAGAGGGTGGGGGCCCAATGCTCCCAGAGCGCCAGCGTGGCCGCGGGCACCAGCACCGCGCGTTCCGCTTCTTTGCGCCCCTCCCACATGAACGTGACAGTGACGGGCTCGCCGACCGCCTCGGCCAGCCCGAGCACCCTCTCCATCTCATCGTTGATCGGGTAAGCCACCACTACGTCGATCTGAATGCCCATGGTGCCTGAGGCTACTGGCCGCTTCCGACATGCCAGCCCACAGCTCCTGTGCCTCGTCGACCACGGCGCACCAGGTGGACCGTCCAACACCGGTGATGGCCAGAGCCCGAGAAGCGGCAGCACCGGAGTGGGCCGCCTGTCGATGGGCCCTACTGCCCGTGTCGCACACGAAGTCCGTGCAGCAGTTGGTCGATGTGGGCAGGGACTTGGGCGGGGTCGAGGGGTTGGTGGCCGACCAGGAGGCGGTACCAGAACAGTCCGAAGACATGGTCGGTGGTGGCGTCCAGGTCGGCGGTGGCGGGGAGTTCCCCGCGTTCCACGCCCCTAGTGAGCAGGGTGAGCATGACGGCCCGCCGGCTCTCCACCCACTCGCGGAAAGGCTCGGCGAAAGCGGGGTCGAGCTGGGCTTCCGCCATGAGGCCGCGCAGGGTCTTGACTCGGATGGGGTGCGCGGTGACGCCGTACAGGGCGGTGACGAAGGCGGTCAGGTCACCGGTGAGTGAGCCGGTGTCGGGTTCGGGCATCCGCTGTTCGACGGCAGTGCGGTAGGCGTCCATGACGAGGGGCGCTTTCGATTTCCACCAGCGGTAGATGGTGCTCTTGGCGACGTCGGCGCGGGTGGCGATGCGTTCGATGGTGACGGCCTGGTAGCCGAGTTCCTCGACGAGCTCGATCGTGGTGGCGAGTACGGCGTTGTGGGCGTCCTCGCTGCGGATCCGTCCGCCGGTCCGGCGGCTTGAGGTTTCTCCTGTGGGCACTGCGACACCGTAGCAGCGTGCTATCTTCAATCGAAACGCTACGGAGCGTTTTGATTAGGGAGGGATCGATCATGAGCGAAATCGTGGTGTCGCACGGCTACGGCTCGAGCGAGGACAGCGTCTGGTTCCCGTACCTGACAGAGCGGCTCGCGGCGGCCGGACACCGGGTCACCGTGCCCCGCCTGCCGCAGACCGCCGCCCCACGGCTGGAGCCCTGGCGAAAGACCTACGGCGAGGCTGTCCTGGCCGCCGGCCCCGCCGAGTCCACGGTGCTGGTCGGCCACAGCATCGGTGGAGTCAACGTGCTGCGCTTCCTGGAGCAGCACGACCCCGAGGCACACGGGGTGTTCGCGGGCGTGCTGCTGGTGGCGACCTCGGCGCACGAGGTCGGCTACGACGAACTCGCCGAGTTCTTCGAAGGTGGCTTCGACTGGGAGCGGATCCGCCGCTCGGCCCGGCACTTCCGGGTCCTCCAGGCCATGGACGACCCGGTCAACCAGCCCGACCCGACCGAGCACGTCCGGCTGCTCGTCGACGGCCTCGGTGCGACCGCCGTTGTGACGCCTACCGGCGCGCACTTCGGGGCCACCCCGGATGACCACGTCGAGGTGCCAGAGGCCGTCCGCCTGGTCACCGAACTGCTCGCGGCCTGACCGACCCAGGGCCCTGCCTGAGGCAGGTGGGGATCTTCGTCGCCTACGTCCCGCACGGCGGCCCTCGCGGGTCCGACGTGCGGGACGTGGTCATGTTCGGCGGAGGCGCGGTGGCACAGCGGCGCGGTGGCCTTCCCCTGCGGCGCCACCTCACCCACGATGCCCTCGAAACCGCCACGCCCTGGCGAGTGCGGTCCGAACCCGTGAGTATTTCGGCGCCTGTGGATCGGTCAGGTACCTCCCGAAGTCGTGAACGTCCGCAGCGCGCGGACTGTCAGCCAACACGCGCCGAGCCCTGACCGACGGTCAGGCCATCGGCCTCAGTCGCATCAGGCGTGCTCCTCAGTGTCGCAGCGACCGACGCCCGATGGGGTGATCCCCACAGCTTCCAGGTTCCGCGCCTCCTGACTGGCCGGATCAAAGGGCTTCGCCGCAGTGAAAACGATCCGGTGGTTCTCGGGGGGTGATCAACGCCACGTCGTGGGTGTTCTAGGGGGTATCGGGCGGACCATCGACCGAGTTCGAGTGCGACCCACGACAGGCCTCGGCCAGGGAATCGATCCGGCTGAGCACGCGCGCGAAACTCAAGCTCATCGCTGGTGTCTGCTCCGGAACGCCCGCCCCCGGCACGAAGAGTACGTCCTGGAACGGCCCGCCGCGAGTACGAGAACCGCGTCAACGCGCCCCCCATGACCGACGCCCGGCACTGACGGGCCGTCAGAACAAGGGCAGGACGGCAGAGGGCCCCGTCCTCGCCGGGTCGTCAGCCGCGCCACTCATCGCCCGTCTTCAGCCAATACGGCTGCAAGGAGTCCCGGGAATCGGGCATCGAGATCGGCGCGGCGCAGAGCCATCAAGCGAGCCTTTCCCACCCGACGGGTCTGGGTGATTCCGGCTTCGCGCAGGATCCGCCAATGATTGGACAGCGTAGATCTGGGCACGTCCACGCCGTCTGGGCTGCATGCACTCTCGCCGTCGTCAGCCATCCGGCGGACCAATGCCAACCGAACCGGATCGCCCAGGGCATGGAGCACTACAGCCAAGTCCATGTCCGCATCGTCGGGCTGCCCCACTGGCCCTCCTCGTCGTCGCCCATATGACACCCGTAGTATGCAGATCACTTCGACGTTTCGGGAAAGTCGAAATGATCTGGGAGATGACCGTGCCAGTGCTCGCCACCCTTGCCCGCGTCTACGTCGACGATCTCGACGCGGCGCTGCCCACCTTCGTCGAGCTCACCGGAGAGCAGCCACGACTCCGGTTCAGCTACCGCGGCCTGGACCTCGCGAGCGTCGGCGGCTATCTGCTGCTCGCGGGTTCAGAAGAAGCCCTCGCTCCATACCGCGGCACCCACGCCACCACAATCGTCGAGTCCCTGGACCAGGTCGTGCAGCTCACCGAGCAACACGGCGGAAAGATCATCGACGGGCCCAACGAGGTCCCTACCGGTCGCAACATGACCGTGCGGCACCCCGGAGGCGCGACCATCGAGTACGTGCAGTTCCACGCAACCGCACGGTCAGCACTTTCATGAGTCAACCAGTCGCCCCGAAGTGGATGCGCGACAAGCGCTGTCGTGAGACGGGTTCCGGCTCGCTTGCCGTGACACGGCCACGCTGAGTAACTGCTCCTGGCATTAGGGGTCTTTTGCCTGGGAGGTCTTACGGGAGGCCGGAATCGATCCGGCGCCTGAACGTGGCTCCAGCGCGTGGGCCGGCTTCCTGCGCTTTTGCCCGCCCGGTTCCTGATTCGGGATCGGGACAGGGACGGAAACGTCCCCGTGCTGTTCGATGAGGTGTGGAAGGACGCGGGCGGCCAGCGCGAGCGGTCGATGGGCCGGCTGATCTTGGCACCGTCCCTCAGCGCTGTGGAGCTTCAGATGAGCAGAGCCCTACGGCGATCCCTTTGGGTGCCGTTTGACCGGCGGCGATGACGGTTGTCGAACCGCCGTGGATGTTGTGCCGGAACTCGCGGTACCCCTTGTCGCGGACCCGCGGTCAGGCGCCGGCGTGGACGTAGGCCGCCCAGACGTGGGGGCTGTCGGGTATCCGGCGTCGTAGCGCTCGGACGGTGTGGTGCAAGGCGTGTGCGGGTGCCTCGGCGCCGTCACCCGTCGTGCGCCGGTAGAAGTCCCGGGTGACGCGGTCCGCGTGAGTGCTGTCGATCTCCCAGAGCGTGCCGATCGCTGCGGGAAAACCGGCGAGCAGGAAGGCGCTGGTGATGTGGAGGGCCTCGTCGCTGAGCCGTTCGGACGTACGGGCGGTGCCGCAGGCCGCGAGAAAGGCGAGCCGTGCCGAGCGCGGCCGAGCCCGGCAGATCTCGAGGACGTTGAGCGACTCACCGCTCGGCAGGTGGAGCAGGGCGCCGGAGGGTGCCGTCGGGTCGGTGGCCGCATGGCAGCCGAAGTGCACCCAAGAGGTGCTGCCGAGTGCGGCGAGCACGGCCGCGCGGGTCGCGACGGCGCCGACCAGAGTCCGGCCCTCACCCAGTAGTCCGGCCGCGAAGTCGGCTGCCGCCGCCACGCCGGGCAACTCGTCCTCGGGCGATGCGACCAGCAGGGCACCGCCACGGTCCGCGGAGGCGCGGTGCTCGGCCCGGGTGCGCGCGTAGGCCAGCGTCTGGAACCCCGGCACGTACGATGACACCACGGTGTCGAGGGCCGCGCCGCAGCCGCCGAGTTCGCAGTCGGGCTGCGTGCACTGGGCCGCGTGCAGAGGCAGGGCGTTGAAGGCGCCCGTGGGCATCCACCAGATCCGCGGCCACGGCCCGGGAGCGGGAACCGGGGCGCCTGCCCCCACGAGTTCGAGAACCGGGCGCACGATCTTGTGCCAGGTCCAGGACAGCGTCCGGCGCATCGTGGCCCCGGCAGCGACGAGTTCGGCAGGGGACCGCCGTGACGGACCGCGGGCATTGATGGCGCCGATGGCTTCCCGCAGGTTCAGGGCCGCTTCGGCGATCTCGTCCGACTCGGCGTCGAGGCACAGGGCCGTGATCGACCCGGCCGTCACGACGAGTGCGTGGCAGAAGTGCCGCGCATGATTGAGTACGACGACCGGTCCGTCGGCTGCCAGGGTGCGCAGCTGCTGGGCGGACAGTGGACGCAGGAAGTCGTCGAACCCCGGTTGGCTGCGGATACGCTCGACCAGTTCGTCGAGTCCACGCGACGCGCGCAGTCGAGCGAGCCGGGACCGCTCAGCGTGTCCGGCGGGGGCCGGGTCCGGCGCCTCGGGTTCGGCGGCGAGCTGGTCGGTCAGCCGCTCGAAGTTGCCGGCCAGCACCGGGTGGGCTGACCGCAGCTCGCCGAGATCCGCGCGGGCCTCAAGCCGCCGGGACAGCAGGAGTCCGCGGCCGCGCTCCAGCAGCTCGGTGGCACGGTCGACGTCGGGGCCACCGATGACACGCAACGGGGCGCGGGGAGGCTTGGGCAGCGCATCGGGCAGACCCCGCCCCTCGGAGGCGGCCGTGACGATTGCTTCCAGGGCCGCGACATGCTCCTCCGCGGCTGCCACGTAGTCGTTCATCCGGTCGAGGCCGTCCCGCTGGAGAACCGCCACCAGGATCAGCTCGACGATGGCCCGTATGTCCCCTTCGAACGACGTCAGGCCGTGCTCGGCGGACTGCTGGTCGCTTCCCCGGTCGGTGATGCCGGGCATCGCCTCGACAGCCGCTTCCAGGTGGGACAGGGCGAGGTCGATGCGCGGCTCCGGCCTGCCCAGCGCGCCTGCCGCGGCCCCGATTTCCCCGTGCGCCCGGAACCAGACCGGGAGCGTGGGGTCGCGCAGCGCGGCGGGATCGGCGATGCCCGCCAGGCGGTTCAGGAGCGGCCTCAGCATGGCCTCGAGGGCGTTCGCCGGTTCCGCGGCCGGGCCTTCGGGCGCCCGCTCCGACGAGACCGGCGGCAGGCGTCGGCCCAGGATCCCGGCGGCGACCATGGCGACGAAGGGGCGCATCATGCCGGCCCAGCCATCGGGTGCGTCCGCCTCGACGGCGTCGACCAGGTGACCGGCCTCGCCCACGAGCCGCAGCGCGTGTTCCCGATCGGCCTCGCGGATCTCCAGGGCGCGCAGAGCCAGCGCCCGGACGAGCGTCATCGCGGTGGAGACCCGCCTCGGGTGGCCGGGCGGACACGCCGCGAACGTCCGGCGGCACCGCTCGACCAGGTCGTCGCTGATGCCGGGCTTCGGGCCGCCGCCCGGTCCCACCGTGTCCAGCAGATTGAGATACTCCTCGCCCAACACGTCGAGCTCTGGCGGTCGTTCGCCCGCCCCGGCATCCGCGGCACCGCCGAGCGCCTGCAGCCGCTGCGCGATCTCCCGGGCCCGGTCGAGCTGGCCCGGTTCGTGGCCGGTCAGGTAGTTCTGCAGGGCGTTGTGGAACTCCGTGTGGGCTGACAGAACCGCGCTTCCGACGTCAGCGGGGTACCCTCCGGCTGTCGCCCCGGTCAGCAGTACGGCCGCCTCGCGTGCGGCTTCCGGGTCGAGGCGTCCGGCCCCCGTCGCCGTGAGCGCCCGGGCGAGGATCGCGTCGATGCCTTCCGGGAGGTCGGACGCGTGCGAGCGGGCGTAGCGCAGCAGCCGCACGATCTCGTCGAGGTGGGCGGGATCACGGAGGGAGGACAGCGCGCTGCCGAGCGCCGCAGACAGGTGAGCCCGTTCGACGGTCTCGTCGTCGCCGAGCCCCTCGAGCAGTTCTCGTATGACGGCGCTGTCGGCTTCCAGGTGGTCGGGGTCGTTGAGGCGGATGTCGGTCATCCGGGACAGGCGGGAGACGGCCCTGGCCATGTCCGGGTCCGCCCTGCCGTCCGGTTCGCCGGTGAGAATCGTCAGCACGGCGACGGGAAGCGCTGCGTCGTAACCGCCTTTGCGCAGCAGTCCGGGCAGCAGCAGGCCGATCGGTGCCGTGGCTGCCGTTTCCTCCGTCAGCGCCCGCGCCTCCGCGTCGAGCCGGGCGGCCCTGGTGGGTTGTGCCTCGCTCAGCTCCCGCGCCCGCAGACCGGTGAGGGATGCGAGTACGGCCGTGTAGGCGTAACGGTCCGGCTTGTCCGCGGGCAGTGCGGCCAGGGCGGTACGGTAGCGGGCGATTTGTTGGTCGGAGGCCGCGCCGGTGGTGAGCGTGGCCGCGAGGGCAAGGGTTTCCAGGTCGATGTCCGGGGCCCCACCGCGTTCGGCGGCATCTTCCCTGAACTGGTTGACCAGACGGTCGATCAGCGGCCCGGCAGCGCGCAGCCGCTCCGGATCGCCGTCCTGCGCCAGCTCGTGCAATTGCCGGAAAACGGCGAGCTGTTCGTTGGCGGCGTCTCCCAGGGCGTCGGTCTTTTCGAGGGCGGCGAGCAGGTCGGCCGCTTCGCGGGCAGCCTCGGCGTCGCCGCGCTCCCGGCCAAGGGCGTCGAGCGCCTCGCTGAGCGTGGCGGTGACGAGGAGGTGGGCCGGGTGGTCGGCGGGGGTGTGCTCCAGGGCTGTGCGCAGGCGCCGTACGGCGCACGCGATACGGGCCGGGTCGTGCTCCTGAATGCCCGCTTCGGCGATGGCCGCCCCGACCTGCAGGTCGCGCTGCCCCGGCCAGGCGACGGGCTCGGCGTGCAACGCGCGCAGCAAGCGCAGGCCCTCCTCGGCCTCAGGGGCGAGCGCCCCGGCCGGGGCCGCCGCGACCAGCCGCTCGACCTCGGCGAGCGGGGGATCCCCGAGCAGCCGAGCCGCGTCCAGCACGGTGGCGAGAGCGAGCGCGCGTGTCTCGGTCTCTGCCCGGCCGACGAGACCCGGCGCGGCGGCGGCCAACCGCTCGCACACCGCCCGCCCATGCCGGGCCGCCCTGGCCAGCGCCTCCGGCTCCGCCGCCAGCTGGAACCGCGCCACCTCGATCCCGAGGGCCTGCACCGTCAGCTCGACGAAGCCCTCGTGCTCCTCGGGAAGGAGCCGCCGCGCCGTGTCCGACCAGGCGAGCGCACGGTCCAGCGCGGCCAGCCGGTCGGGCTCGGCCAGATCGGGCGCGTTGAGCACGTCGGCGTGCGCCGAGCCGACCAGGTACGCGAACCGTGCGTCGTGAGCCGGGTCGGCGGGATCGAAGGACTCCCGCAGGGGCTCGGGAAGACGTACGTGTGCGGGAACCCGTGGCTGCAGGAAACCGAAGGTGCTGACCACGACCGAGGTGTCCCGCTGCGCCTCCGGTGTGTCGGGGCCGTGATGGCCGAACCAGAAGGTCCAGAACACGGCGATCACGGCATCGAGGTCGATGGATCCCCCGGGCGACGGCGCGGCCTCGCGCAGCAGCGCGAACGCGTCGGCGGCCGCATCCGGCTCGCGCAGTGGAGCGGGGTCCTGAGCGTTCTGAGCTGCCAGCAGGCGTGCCGTGACTCGTTCCCGTAGCTCGGTCATCACTCGTTACAGTAGTTTGATTCACCGTCAGAGCACAGCGGTTCTCCTGCATAGGTGAGGGGGTTGCGATGGGCGAGGGGGCGAGGGCGCACCGGTTGTACGAGGATGCCGTCGACTACCTGTGCCGCAACGCGGACGCGCTGCGCGAACTGATCGGCCCCGCGCTCTGGGAAGCGCCCTTCGCCGTCGTCCGGGACGGTGACCCGGCGACCGACGAATGGCGCGCCGCCGTGCGGGCACTGCACGACGCGGCCGAGGCGGCCGGGATTCCCGGCGGGCTCGGTCTGCGCGCCACGATGGGCGTGGGCGACTGGCCGGCCGGGCCCACGCCGCGATCGGTCGGCTGGGTCTGCCCCACCGGCCGCTGCTCCCGGGTGGACCTGCGCGACGCGTCTTCGCAGACGCCGACGTGTGCCCTGGGCCGCAGCCCGATGCACCTGGTGGACTGAGGACCGCGGTGGGGCTGCTCGTCGAACTCCAAAAGCGCATACCTGACGGGTGGTTCCTGCGGCGGATGCTGCCCGCCGTGCTGTTCGTCGTGGTCGCGGCCGTGGGCGGTGGTCAGCTCGGACAACGTCACTGGAACGACCTCGCCCGCGCCCGCGACGGCATCGCCGGCACGCTGCGGCCGGGCGCAGGCGCCACAGCCCACGGTGCCGCGGCACTCGTGCTCGTCGCCGTGGCGGCGGCCGGGGCCGCGTTCGCGGTGCCCTACGCGGCGGGCGCGGTCGGCGCGCTGGCGTCCGGGGCCTGGCCCTGGTGGCTCGCGCCACTGGGACGGCGACTGACCCGGTGGCGGGTACGACGTTGGGTACATCCCACGGACCTGGCCCGGGAAGCCGTGCGGGCCCGCGGCGCCGGACGGGAACTGCGCGCGGCCCGGCTCGATGCGCGCCGGGCCCGCTCGACACCGGTCGAGCCCGGCTGTCCCACGTGGTCGGGCGACCGGCTCCGCGCGGTGGAGGAACGCGTCCGAACGGAGACGGGCGTCGAGATCGCCGACGAGTGGACCAAGCTGCTCCTCGTGGTGCCGGACACCTCGCGCGCCACGCTGAGCGAGGCCCGGGACACCTTCGACGCGGCCTGCGAGTCCCTGGTGTGGAGCATCGCGTTCACGCTCGTCGGTATCGAGTGGTGGCCAGCGGCAGTCCTCGGAGCCGTCCTCTGGCTGGCGTCCTGGCAATCCTTGCGCCGTGCGGTGGAGACACTGTGCCGCACCACCGAAGCGGTGTTCGCACTGCAGTACACCGTGCGCCCCACCCAGCCGTGACCCTTTCCGGGCAGAGTAGGGCGAGGCGCGCCGCTAGCGGCCGACGGGGGCGAGGCCGGGCATCGTGTCACTGGCGATGCCAGGCCGTCCGGGATATGACGGAGCGTCGGGCGAGGCCCGTTTGCCTTTACTGGGGACCAAGGGTGGAGACGGAGCGGACGCCTACGGCGTGGCGTTACGGTCACGGATGACCGGGGCGGGCGGACGAGGGCGTGAGCATGCGGGGGGAGGCATCGACAGCACCGGCCGCCACGACAGGGGCTGCGGTGGTGGACGCTGCGGGGACTGGGGCGGCGGTTTCCGGACCGGGGGCATCGGCTTAAGTGATGTCGAGGCCGCTTCCGGCTTCCGCCGACGGCCCCGCCGATGCTGGTGATGTGGATCGGTATGGTCGTGGCGCACAGGCCTGGCCCTCGACGGTCCAGCGCCACCCCTGACGAGCCGAAGTCAGGTAGACACTCCCCGCCGGTCTCATGGGCCGGCCCAGCGAGCGGCCGCAACGGCGGGTGTGAGGCATAAGGGGCGGCTAGGGTTCGGCTGGCTGGTAGTCGGTCTGGACGGCAGTGGTCTGTGAGGGGGATGGGATCCGTGGCGAGGGTGGCAGGAGCGGTCGGGCCAGGGAGTCTGCTCGCTCGTGGACGTTCTACGATCGATGCCTTCTGGACGCTGGTGTCTGCGGGTTCCCTCGAGCGAGGGGTGGCGTGGCGTGACGAGCGGTGGCTGGAGCGCCGGTATCGGCAGTCTCTTGCGTTGCTGCTCGTGGTGGCGGCGTTGGTGTTGGGCTGGTGGAAGTTGAGCCGTGACGATTCGTCATGGCGTGATGAGACGGTCAGCTACGCAGTCGGCAAGCGATCGTTCGGCCAGTTATGGCACCTACTGCACAACATTGATGCCGTGCACGGCCTCTACTACTTCCTGGCTCACCTGGTGCTGTCGGTCTGGGACGAGGGGGTGGTGTCCCTTCGGGTTGTGTCCGTGGTGGGCACGGTGGCCGCAGTGCTGGGTGTCAACGCGATCGGCCGGTATCTCGCCGGCCCCGCAGCCGGATTCCTGTCCGGCTTGGCTTTCTTGTGTGTGCCGCAGGTGCAGTTCTATGCGCAAGAGGCCCGCTCCTACGCTCTGGTCGCTGCCACGGTGGTTTGGGCGACTTGGTTCCTTGTTCGTGCCCTGCACGAGCAACAGCGCAGGTGGTGGGTCGGCTACACGGGGCTGCTCGTGCTGGGCGGCTGGTTGCACGAGTTCGCTCTCCTGGTGCTGCTCGCCCATGCCGTCACGCTGTGGCGTAGCGGGCGTTTGGCCTCGCATGGGCGGCGGTGGCTGTCGGCGAGTGTGATCGTGGGGGCCATGGTGAGCCCGCTGGCCGTGATCAGCGCGGGCCAGGCTCAGGCCCAGTTGGACTGGCTGGGTCGTCCGGGGCTGGGCGAGTGGCTTGGGTGGGGCGTCCCCGTGATCGCCGCGGTAGCTCTTGCACTGAGCCTGCACCGACACAGCAACAAGCGATCAGGCTCGGATGCTGGGCCGCTGAGCGTGCAGGCCGTGGGGCTGCCGTTGCTGGTGGCACCGGCCGGGTTCCTCCTGGCTGTCTCCCTCATACACCCCTGGTACGTGGACCGGTACGTGCTCTATGGCTGGGCTGGACTGGCGCTGCTGATCGGACCTGCGCTCAGGCAGGGACAGTTGGCACTGCGGGCCGTGGCGGATCCGCGGCGACGCCGTCGCACCGTGAGGTGCGTCATCGCCTGTGCTTTGGCCGGAGCGTCCGTGCTGGGGGTCATCTACTGGCAGGATCGGTTGCCCTCGAGCCGGACCGACACGGTGGAGAGCTTTTGGGGACTGACGGCCACTGAGCCGGGAGAGATCGAGCCGATCGTGTTCCAGCCTGCCCGGCGTCGCGCATGGATCCTCGGCCGCCCTGCCGGCTTCGGCCCGCTCGACGACATCGCTCTCAAACAGACGCCGCAGACGTCGGGCACGTTGTACGGGGTGGAAGAGCCTCCGGACGTCATCCGCAGGCGCATGCTGCAGTATCCGCGGCTGACGGTCTTGCGGGACCGCCCGGGCCAACCACAGGACCAGACCCCGGCGGAGATCACCAAGCGGGCAGTACTGCACAGGTACTTCCAGCTGTGCTGGGCCATTCCGATCCGAGGTGGAGAGTGGACCACCTACATCCGGCGCGACCACGCGCCAACCGATCCATTGTGTGCCCCCGGACGCGACATCTACAGCTGAGCGACGCTTGAGACGCTGCCGGCGGCGCGTGAACCGTGATCCGGCCGAAGAACCGAAGCGCCGCTACTCGTCCACTTTTCCGCCGTCGCTGACATACCACGGGACACGGCCACCGCCCCAGGCCCATCTGAGACGTCTCGGTGCGCGGGAGGCCCTCCCGGCCGACTCAGCCCTGAGGACGAGGACTTCGTCATCTAGACAGCCACCACCCGCCCGAACCAAGCTCGGCCAACCCTTCACCCGCTGGTCCCGGCGCAAACTGGCCGCTTGCCTGCGCAAGGTCCGCGGCCGGGTCATCCAGATCGGCCGCGAGACCTTACGCTGCCTGCTCGCCCGCCGCCGCGTGCTCACGTACCGCTGGGCCACGCGCCGTTGCCTGTGGTGGCCGTAGCCATGGCCGGCAGGAACCTCATCCGGCCAGTGTGCAGGGCGGACGCGTGTCCGGTCGGCAGGGGCCTTCTAGGACGCGTATCGAAAGTGCGTGCGGCGGTGGACGTGTCGTAGTACTCCTGGGGAGACAGAGGCACCTTGGTTCTCGTTTGGAGTCGTCGATGGCCGTTCGCCGTGTCGTGCCCAACATCCAGTCGGAGGCCGCGCAGGAGAGCCGGCAGTTCTATGGCCTGCTGGGCTTCGAGGAGGTCATGAACCACGGTTGGATCATGACGCTCGCGTCCCCGTCCAGCCCGGCAGCGCAGATCAGCGTCATGACCAGCGACAAGACCGCGCCTGTCGCCCCTGACATGAGTGTCGAGGTGGACGACGTGGATGCGGCTTATGCGGTCATGCAGGCGAGCGGCGCGGAGATCATTCACCCCTTGCAGGACGAGGAGTGGGGAGTGCGGCGGTTCTTCGTCCGTGACCCCGGCGGACGGGTGGTCAACGTGCTGGGTCACCGCTGACGGCCCTCCAGCACCCTGGTGAAAGTGCTGGTCACAGCCACTCGTTGATGGCCGCCACGAGGACGGTTGCTTCGTAGCGGACCGCGAGTTTGTCGTACAGCGTAGCCACGGCACGGTGCCTTTTGAGGCGATTGATACCGCACTCGACTGCGTGCCGAGCCTTGTAGTCCTCGGCGTCGAACTTGAGTGGCCGGCCGCCGCGGGAGCCGAGCTTCTTGCGGTTGCGAGTCTGGTCGGCCTTGTCTGGGATGGTGCAGCGGATGCCCCGGCGGCGCAGGTAGGCGCGGTTCTTGAGGGAGGCGTACGCCTTGTCGGCGCGGACCCGGTCGGGCCGGGTCCGTGGCATACCGACACCCAGGCGGGCGACACGGACCTTCTTCAAAACGGGCTCGAACTGTGGAGAGTCGCCACGTTGCCCGGCGGTGATCACGATGGACATGGGCTTTTGCCCCTGCTCAACGGCCAGGTGAAGCTTGGTAGTCAGGCCGCCGCGCGAGCGTCCGAGGCCGTGGTCGTCCGGCTCGACGGTGGTGCCGCCGGGCGGCTCAGCCTGGAGAACCCCCTTTTCCTCGCCCCGGCGGCGTGCTGGTGGGCCCGGCACACCGTGGAGTCGATGTTGAGGTCCCAGGTGATGAGCTCCTTGGCGTCGGCCTGGGCCTGCAGCGCGTTGAAGATCCGCTGCCAGGTGCCGTCCCGCTGCCAGCGACGGAAGAGGTCGTACACCCGCGCCCACGGCCCGTACCGCTCCGACACGTCCCGCCACGGGACGCCGGTGCGAGTGCGAAACCGTATGCCGTCGATCAGCTGGCGCCTGGTCCATATCGGCGGCCGCCCCGGCTTCTCGGCTCTGGGCAACAACGGCTCCAGGCGGGCCCACTGCGCATCCGTCAGATCTCCACGTGCCACGAAACAAGATCATCTCACCTCAAGATCCACTTCCGATACACGCCCTAGGGCCTCGTTGCGAAAGTGGATCGTCTGTCAGACCTGCCTGGGATGCTCTGAGCATGGAGATGACAGTGCAGCTGACGATCGACTGTTCCGATCCGCAGAGAATGATGAGTTTCTGGGCCGAGGCCCTGGGCTACGTGCCTGAGCCTCCGCCGGGCGGGCACGCCACGTGGCGTGCTTACTGGGCGGCGGTGGGGGTGCCCGAGGCAGAGTTGCCGGCCGGTGCCGGGGATGTTCCGGAGTCGATCATCGATCCTGCGGGACGTGGACCGAGGGTGTGGTTCCAGCAGGTTCCGGAGCCGAAGGTCGCCAAGAACCGGTGGCACTTCGACCTGAAGGTCGGTGGGGGCCGTGACGTCCCACTGGACGTCCGCACACAGCGGGTCAAGGCTACGGTGGAACGGCTGGTCAAAGCTGGTGCCACCGTGCTGCGGATCAAGGATGAGCCGGACACGGGGCTCTACGCCGCCGCTCTGCAAGACCCCGAGGGCAACGAATTCGACGTCGTCTGAGGGCCGTTGATGGGGATCACCGAAAATGGCTCTGGCCGCGACGTCGTGCATCTGCAAGTCGTCCACCACCAGGATCGGTGTCTGCCCCCACCAGGGAGGAATCAGGTCACCCCGGTCCTCACGGGGTGTCGAAGCCGAACTAGTCTTCGGTCCATGGCCTTGCGACCTGACGAGTTCTACGACCACGCGCTTGCCGCTACGGATGGTGAGCGTCGGCTCCCGCTCGCGCGCATGACAGGGTGGGAAATCAGCCCGTTCGAACCGGAAGGATTGCGCGTCGCGCCGCTGCGCCCTCCGGTTCTGCCCGAGCCTCCGCGACACGGCGAGGACCCTTCGGACTGCGAGGCGTGCCGTGACCGAGGCAACGGGATCTGGTGCAACGACAGTTGGCGGCTCACCCGGATCACGGGAGTTGGCGTGCCACTGGTGCTCATGCTGCATCCGCTTGAGCACTATGACATGGCTGACCTACCCGATGAGCTGGCAGCCGAGCTGGGGATCCTGTCCACTCACATCGTCCGCCACATGCAGGCCCTGCCATACATTTCGCGTGCCCACGTCTACCGCATCGGAGATGGAGGCGCACACCTGCACATCTGGTTCTTCGCCCGGCCCGAGGGACAGACCCAGTTGTACGGATCATGGATGCCCGTCTGGGACGATCTGCTACCGGAATACCCGGCAGATGTTGCCGAGGCAGACGCGGCGATCGTGGTAGACGCATTGGTCGCCTCCATCGGGGGGCGTCGCTCGGCTGCCGGCGAATCCCCGCACGACTGATCTGCCGGCGGACCCAACGCTCGATCTCGACACTCACTTGCTGAAGCACGGTCATGTTCGGGGAGTCCCATCACCGCCAAGCGGCTTGACCGGCCGTGGGCGGTGATCGGCTCATCCCGTGTGGGCGGGCCACCGAGGCCCAAAAGCGGCGCCAGCCCGGTCGACCGCGCACGGCCGGGCAAAACGCGCCGCCGAGGCTTCATCCGTCCGAGGCGACCACCGGACATGATGGCGACTCCCAAGCATCGAACCACTACCGAGCAGCACGGCGGTGGTGGCGTTCATGCGGGACAGTTGAGCGGTGGACGTCCGGTTAGAGTGACCGGCATGTATGAGGTCGAAGGCGTCAGAGCCACGCCCGGGGGACGTGTACGTGTCCAATTCCATGACCACGGCTTCGTCGTCAGACGCGACCGGCTCGCCGGCCGCATCGCTGAAGCGTTCCTCGGCGATACGGCCGGGTGTGTCACGCTCGTGGCACTGCTCGCTTCAGTGGGCCTCTACAGCCTGCTGAACAAGGTCGATGCACCGCATGTCGTCGCCGTGGGTTGCCTCTGGGTGTTCATCGTCTCGGCCTGCTACGCGACGCTCCTCGCGCTGCTGCGGTGGGCGGCTGGGGTGGTGGGGAACATCGTGGTCTTCTTCGTCGTCGTGGTGACCCTCCCGGGTCTGTTGTTTCCGGGTTATCGGCGGAAAGTGCTGCGCCGATGGCGCGGTGGCGGCCCGGAGTCCGAGGCGGGGTGGGTGCCTGCCACTGCCCTCGGCGGAGTGTGGCTGGGCCAGGAGGATCCGAGCACCGGCGCCGTGGTGACGCTCCAACTCGTCGACGGATCCGTCGTCGCCTATACCGCCCCGCCCGACAAGTCCCGGAAACTGCATGGCGGGTTCGACGCGCTGCTGCGCACCCGCCGCCCAGCACCCATGACGATGCCGCATCAGCAATCTGCGCCAGGACCCGCGCCGTACCAGTCCTGGCGTCCGGGGCCACCCCGCAGCTGACAACGACCGACGTCGCCGCGCGTGACTGTCCCGGCCCCAACGCCCCGTTTTCGGAGCCGATACGACCATGTCCTTCTTCAGCAAGCGCCGTACCATCCGGCTCTCCGAGCACCGTACGGCCGACAGCCCGTTCGGCCCGATGCGTATCAGCTACAGCCCCGGGCTGCTGACTGTCATCGCGCTCGTCCAAGGGCCCGGCATGCCGCCCGTCACGGTCGTGCCCGGCCGTGACCGCGGCACCCTCAGCATCAACAAGCAGGTCATCCCCACACGGCGCGGGAACGACAGCCGCTGGGCCCTGCGCCGCAGAACGCGCACCCGCACGGCCCTGGTGGGCGACCGCAGCTATGAGCTGCGGCCCATCGGGCTCTGCCGGGCCCGGCTCCTCCGTAACGGCACGCCCATCGCCGAAGCGCGTGGCACTCTGCGCTCGTACGGCTCTCTCCGTGACATTCCCGGCATCGTCGCCAGGCTGACCTGGTCCCACGGCCTCGACCCCACCGACGTGGCGATCGGTCAGGCCATGGTGTTCGCCTTCTGCCCTGTGCCTCGTAAGTCGGTTGATGCCGCACTCAACCGCATGCCGAGCCTTGTAGTCCTGGGCGTCAAATCTGGGCGGCCGGCCGCCTCGAGAGCCCAGCTTCTCGCGTTTCTCTAGGACGGGTTCGAACTGCGGCGAGTCCCCGCGCTGTCCAGCGGTGAGCACGATGGACATGGGCTTCTGTCCCTGCTCGACGGCCAGGTGCAGCTTGGTGGTGAACCCGCCGTGCGAACGTCCCAGCCCGTGATCGGAGGGCTCTGTGAATGCGCCGCCGGGTGGTTCTTTCTGCAGGTCACCGGAACAGGTCGTAGATCCGGCCCCACCGCCCGTACTCAACAGGGACGTCCCTCCATGGAACACCGGTACGAACCCGGAACCGTATGCCGTCGATGGGCTGCCGCCGGGACCAGACGGGCGGCCCCCTGCCTTCCACCCCTTCGGCAACAACGGCTCCAACACCGCCCACTGTGCATCCGCGAGATCTCCCCGCGCCATGAACCGTGATCATTCATCACCCAAGATCCACTTTCGATACACGCCCTAGTTCATCCCCTTGTCTTGTCCAAGACGCGGATCATCGCGCGGTGGGTGGTCATGTGCGCCTCCTGGCCCGTTCGCACGGTGCCGGGTACTGCAACGGCGCTGTCGTAGCCGCCGCACGAGGGCGGCGTGCTCCCATACCGGCCGCAGATGTGCGCTGTGCCTGCGGCCTGCCGCCGAAGTGCAGCGCTTTCCTGAGCCACGGCGGCTGAACTGCCGTGCGCCCATGCCCACTTGCGTGTCGGCATCCCAACGCAGCTGACGGATCGTCAGTGACGCTCAAGGTGGCGCGTAGCGGCGCATGACCATCCGTGAACTCCTCACGCCTTGTGAGTGGCCGGGCGGCACTGCCGTACTGCCTTCAGCCCACCGGAGCGCACCGGTGGGCGGGATCCGCAGTGGAGAGGAAGGCCATGACCGCACGACCACGGCACCGCCGCACCATGTCCCCACGGCTCCTGTCGTCGCTCCGCACCGTTCTCACCATCGGCAGCTTCGGTGTCCTTCTGCCGCTTCTCACCCCGGCCGCCGGCGAAGCGGCATCCGGCACCACCTGGGACCGGGTCGCCGACTGCGAGAGCGGTGGCAACTGGGGCAGCAACACCGGCAACGGCAACTACGGCGGGTTGCAGTTCACTCAGCCGACGTGGGTGGCGTACGGCGGTACCGTGTACGCCCCGCGAGCCGATCTGGCGAGCCGAGCGGAACAGATCACCGTGGCCGAAGCGGTGCTCGCCCGGCAGGGGCCGGGAGCATGGCCGGTCTGCTCGGTGCGGGCGCGCCTCCGGCGCGGCGGCGGGCAGAGCGAACCAGTGGTACGTCCCGCCGGTCCGCGACACGCCGTGCTCGAGTCCCCCTCGCATGCCCACACCGACCGCCGCCCCGGCACGTCGTACACAGTGCGGGTCGGTGACACCCTGTCCAGCGTCGCGCGGCAGGCTGCCGTCTTCGGCGGCTGGCAGCGGCTGTACGAAGCCAACCGGAAGGTCATCGGCCCCGACCCGGATGTGATCTATCCGGGGCAGCGGCTCACTGTGCCGTCCGCCGACTGACACCTGCGGCGGCAGTGCGCTGAAGCCCGCTGAGCCACCGCCGGTCCGCATCCGTACGGGGTCTGCGCCGCCGCGACGGCGCGGACCCCCGGTTGCACCACCTCCCGCGAGAGCGCCCGGAACGTGGGTTTTCCCGAGTTTGCCCATGGGCACGGCATGCGTGCCTTTGCCGCGACCGTGGTCAGCCGAAGGCTCACCTGCGGCACGTGTTTACGGCCATCGCCGTCAACACCGAGCGCCTCGGCCGTCTGCTGCCGACCGACGAGCCAACCCCGGACCGGCCGCCGACCGCCAACCGCCTTCCAGGACTTCCTGGACTTCCTGGATCAGTGCGGGATCCCTCACGTTCGGCGACAGAAGCCACAGGGCAGGCGAATCGGGCCAGACCGCCTGAGGCAGGGGCCAGATCGACGACGGGACATCAGAAGTAGGTCCTGGCGCCGAAGGGCTCCTGACCTGTCGCACGAGGCTCTCCGCTGCCTCACCCACGGTCTGTTGGTTGCCTTGTGCCACGTACCGAACCGCGCTACCGCGTTCCGGTTCCTGCCCGGCCGCCGCCTGCGTGGGCTCAGGGGGTGGGTATGCCGCCCGGGCTGGTGGGGCGGCCGAAGCGGACTGGCACGCCAGGGGAGTACAGCACGCTCACCGGCGGCCCGAGCGGCGTCGGTAGCCCGGCTGCGGGCACCAACTCATCTTCGCAGTAAAGTAGTTCGGCCCGGTGTAGCGGCCAGCGCGGGTGGGTGTTGGGTAGATACACCGGTCGGCCGAAGAAGACGTTGTGCATGCCCCAGCGGGCGGTCAGGAAGTGTTCGAGGGCGGTCGGCTCCTCGATCCGCTCGCCGACCCGCACTCCGATCCGACAGCGCGCACCGCGCGGCCCCGGCCAGCGCCTGCTGCTGGTGTAGGTGATGGTGTCCGCGTTGCGGTGGATCGCCATCCTGGCCCACATGTAGGGCATCCGGAAGGCGCTGCGGGCGACGGCGACCGGCAGCAACCGTGATGCCTCCAGCGAGCAGAACACCACGCCGCGTCGGCCGTGTCGGTCCACCGAGTAGAGCCTCACGTTCGTCTCGGGAAAGGTGCCGAGGTACGGGATGCCCGGCACCCTGAACCAGCCCACCCGGTACATCCGGAACGCCACGAGACCGATGTAGGTGAGCCCGTCGTGCGTGTCCGGCATGGTCCCGGCCGGCAGCAGCGGCGCCACGTCCGCAGGGTCGGCGGCCCAGTGCAGGAACGACAGGTCGAGCCAGGACTGGGTGAGCAGCGTGTCCGGTACCTCGCGCACCGGATCGGGCGTTATCGGCTCCGCGGGGACAGGAACGAGCGACATCGCATCAGCGTGCCACACGCTTACGGCCGTCGACCCGAGCACCCCCGGCTCGCCCACCGCAGCGCATGCCGCACCGCTGCTGCAGCCCCACTGCACGGCACACGAACTCCGCTGCCTGGTCCGGTACGTCGTAGGGCTCGGCCAAGAGCGAGGCCTGTGCGGGGCACTGCACCAGCCACTGCCCCAGGACAGCGACCTTGCCCATGCCATCGCTGTGCTTGCTCGCGCCCAGCGGGACGCCATCTGGAACCGGCAGCAGCTGTCCAACCAGCTCCGTTCCCTGCTGCGCGAGCACCCCAGCCGCCCTGGAAGCCTTCGCTGTCTGGGCGAACGGGCTGTGTCGGCCCGAGGCTCGCGCGGTCCTGGCCCTCGCACCAGCTCCGACCCGGGCGGCAGGCCTCTCGCGTGCCCAACTCCCCTCTGCGCTCAAGCGGGCTGGGCGGGCTCGGGGCATCGAAGCCGAGGCTGACCGCATGCGGGAAGTCTTCCGCGGCGACGACACCCACCAAGCGCCGCTGGCCGAGGACGCGCTGGGCCAGCTGATGCCCGCCCTGTTCCGGCAGCTGATGGCCGCGTGCACGGCCGCTGCCGACGACCTCACCGAGGCGGTCGAGGAGGCTTTTGCGCAGCACCCGGATGCTGACGTGACCCTCAGCTTCCCCGGGTCTCGGCGTCCAGCTCGGCGCCCGGGTGCTCGACGAGATCGGGGACGGCCGCGAGCGGTTCGCCGACTGCCCGCGGCTTGAAGGCCTACGCCGGCTCGGCCCCCATCCCCCGGGCCTCCGGCGACAAGCACCATGTCGGCCGCCGCAGGGTGAAGAACGATCCGCTCATTCACACCGGCCACCTGTGGGCCTTCACCTCGCTGAAGGCCTCGCCCGACGCAAACGCCCACCACCGGCGCCGAGGCCGCCTTCAGTGAGGGGAACTGCTCGACGAACAAGCCTCGTTCGCCTCTCTCCTGCCTGAAAAATCCCGGAACGGCACCGGACTTTTCCGCGAGACTCTACACAGACGTGTTACCTGTTGGTAACTTGAATCCGAATCAACTGCGTGATCCGTTTCACGGCCCCGGGGGAGTCATGAGAAAGAGCGCCATTCACCTGGCGACGGCCATCGTTGCCGCGCTGGCTGTCACCGCAACTTCGGCGGCCACTGCCGTGGCCGCCCCTTCGGCACCGCCGGAGGTTGTGGCGAAGGACCCGTTCTACACCTACGACGACAGCAAGCCGCTGTCCTCGTACACGCCCGGCGCCGTGCTGAAGAAGCGGACGCTGACGTACCACATCGCGGGAATTCCCACGCCGGTGAAGGCGGTCCAACTGCTCTACCGCACGACCGACGCGCAGGGCCGGCCGGCTGCCAACGTGACTACGGTGGTGCGCAGTCTGCGCGGTGACAGCACCATGGCGGTGTCCTACCAGTCGTACTACGACTCCCTCAACCCTGAGGACGGGCCGTCCCGGGCCGTCGCCGGTGACGTCAGTCTGGGCGGTGTCATGGCCAATTCCGAGAACCTCTTCCTGGTGCCGCTGCTGTTGCAGGGTTACAACGTCGTCATCCCCGACACCGAGGGGCAGACCGCCGACTTCGCGGCCGGGCCGGAGTACGCGGCCAACACGCTGGACTCGATCCGGGCCGCGACCCGGTCGTCCGCGGACACCGGCATGAATGCCGACACCCGGGTCGGCCTGCTCGGCTACTCGGGCGGTTCCATCGCGACCAGTTGGGCGGCCGCGCTCGCGCCGAGCTACGCGCCCGAGGTGAACGAGCGGCTGGTGGGCTTCGCCGAGGGCGGCCTGCTCGTTGACCCGGCGCACAACCTCAAGTACGTCGACGGCTCCCTCGTGTGGTCCGGGGTCATCCCGATGGCGATCATCGGGGCCGACCGGGCGTACGGCATCGACCTCAAGCCGTACCTGAGCAGCTATGGCCTGGAGGTGTACAACAAGCTGGAGCACGGCTCGCTCCTCGACGCGCTGGGCCACTACCCCGGGCTGACGTGGAAGAAGATGATGAAGCCGCAGTACGCCGACCCGAACTCGGTGCTCCCGTTCGTCGAGGCGGTGAACAAGTTGAACCTTGGGTCGGCCGCCACCCCGACCGTGCCCGGGTTCATAGCAGAGGGCGGCCAGGGCGTCACGGAGGGAACCTTCAGTAGCCCTGAGGGTATCGGATCCGGCGATGGGGTCATGGTCGCCGGCGACGTCCGTGCGCTCGCCCGGCAGTACTGCTCCACCGGCAACGAATCGATCAGGTTCCAGCAGTACAACCTGCTCAGCCACGTTCCCACGGCCGCGGCCTGGGCGCCCGGTGCGATGGGCTGGCTGAGTGACCGGTTCGCGGGCAGGACGGCTCCGTCCGACTGTGGTCACATACCCGCGGGAAACTCCCTGGCGCCGGAGAATCCGACGTCCACGTCCTGACACCTGGCGCCCCCGGAGGCCCTGGCGTACCCGAGTCCCGCATGAAAGGAACGGAACACCGCCGAGGGCCTTATCAACAAGCTCAGGTCCTGTGCGGTCGAGCGGGCACCGGGCGGTCACATGGGTTGCAGGATCCTGGCAAGTGCATCCCTAAGTTCCGGGGTGGTGTACCCCTAGCCTGGTCGGCGAGTTGATGCCCCATCAATGAGGAGTGACCTGTCATGCGTCGCCGCTCCCTGCTTCTCTCGGGACTGGGCGCCACCACGGCCGCCGCCACCGCCCTCACCGGGGCCGCGCCCGCGCGGGCCACCGATCGGACACAGCAGAGCCGCGACCGCGACGGCGGACTTCCCGCCGCGCAACACCGCCAACTGACTCTGCTGGTACAGCAGTACCTCGCCGACCGGGCGGCCCGGGTGACCGCCGCCCGGCCGGCCGGCACCGAACCAGGCCGCGGCCCTCTCCCTCACCTCCGGTCTGCTCCGCGACTACCGCGGTGACGCCGACCGCCTCGACCACGTCCGCGACCAGACCGCCGCGTTGCACAGCGGGTACACCCGCGCCCGCACCACTGCCGAGCTCACCGATGTCACGGTGCACGGCGGCACCATCACTGCCCGAGCCGTGGAACACACCGCGCTGTATTTCGCCCGCATCGCGCCCGGCGCCCCGGCAAGCACCCGCTACCGCAGCGCGCACCGGGTGGTCTTCCACCGGATCAACGGTGCCTGGGCGCTGGCGGATTGCCGCTACCTGCCGCCCAATGCGTACTCGCGCCCGCTGACCCAGTTCCCCGAGTCGATACCGGAGCCGATGCGTCCCCGGGTGGTACCGAACGCGGTCCCGCAGGCCGGTCGGCGCCTGGCCAAGGCCGATCCGTCCGGCCGACAGCCCGCTGCCAAGCCCGCGGACGGCGGTTACGACTACAGCGCCATGATCTCCTACGCCGAGCAGTGGTGGAACGACCGCAACTTCCTCGCGTACCCGGTCTACGACGATGACTGCACCAACTTCATATCGCAGTGCCTTGTCACCGGCGGCTGGCTGACCGAAGGCTCCTGGCCGGACAATTCCCGCGACGACAACTCCTGCTGGTACTGCTACGGGTTCTTCTACAACACCTCCTACACCTGGGCCGGCGCCGAGAACTTCTTCGTCTACGCCACCCAGAACTCCAAGCGCACCACCGTGCTCGACAACGCCTATGACCTCACCCCGTCGGACATCCTGCAGTACAACTTCTCCCACGCCCCCAACGACATCCAGCACACCCAGATCTGCACCGGCTGGAACGAATCACCACTGATGACCCAGCACACCGACGACTACGCCGACCGCCCCCTCTCCGAGATCCTGGCCGATCCCGCCAACGGCAGTGCGTGGCTCTACCCCCTACAGACCTGAGGGCCCCAGCAGAGCAGGAACGGACACTGTCTCGCTCCAAGCAGCGTCGTAGCCCTCCGTAACCGTTCATCCAGGATTGGGCGCGCTCGCCCACCCAGCGTTTGCGTGGAAGAAGACGCCGTCGTTCAGGATGTCCAGAAGTTCGTGGGCGATGCTCGACTTCCCGGAGCTGGAGGTGCCGTTGAGGAAGATGATTCGACCTGGCGTCATATCTGCGTGATCACACGTCGCCAGCGCCGCGTTCGGCCTCATCCGGCCTGGCTCAGTCGACATCGACGTTGCCCATGAGTTCGAGAAGGCGGGAGAGGACTCGGAGGCAGGTGTCGACCTCGGCGTGGGTGAGGTCTCCGCCGACTTGGCGCAGCACTGCGCGTTCGCGGTCGAGTACGGCGGTGATGGCGCTCTCGCCCTGTTCGGTCAGCTGGATGAGGGAGGACCTTTTGTGGGCCGGGTTGGGGGCGGGCTTGATCAGATCTCGTGCGGCCGCGTCGTTGACCATGCGCTGGACGAACTGGCGGCTCAATGTCTGCGCCCGCCCCATCTGAGGGACGGTCATGGCCCCGTGTTCGAGGAGCATGCTGAGCACGGCCCGCACCCCCACCGACAGCCCCTCGACGGACACATTCTGCTCCACCTTGCGCTGCGTACGCCGGTACAGCGGGCCTACCAGGTCGAACACCTCGGCGAGTCGGGCGGTCAGCTCTTCGGACGCCAGGCCGCGATCTGTCTCATTCATGCCACCATGATGACACCTTGGTTGTCATTCACCTCCAAGAATGACACCTTGGTTGTCATGAGTGATCTTTTCTGGCTCGACACCGGCACTGGCCAACCCCTCGTCCTGCTGCACGGTGGCTTCCTGGACCACCGCATGTGGAACGATCAGATCCCCGCCCTCGCCGCGCGGTACCGCGTCATCGCGCCCGACGCACGCGGTCACGGCCGGTCCGCCAACGCCACCGAGCCGTTCCGGCACACCGACGACCTCGCCGCGCTGCTACGAGACTTGGGCGTCGGCCCCGCAGTCCTGGTGGGCGTCTCTATGGGAGGAAGCATCGCGGTTGACACCGCGCTGGAGTATCCGGAACTGGTCAGCGCCGTGGTGGTCAGCGGCGCCGGGACCGGTGAAGCGTACTTCACCGACCCCTGGACCACTCGAACCTGGACCGCGTGGCAATCGGCGATGGCAGCTGGCGACCTGGACGCCGCCGTCGAGGCGTTCACACTCTTCGCCGCGGGCCCACACCGCACCCTCGACGATCTCGACCCGGAAGTCGTCGGCTGCCTGCGCGAGATGACGCGCAGCACCCTGTCCAAGCACACCCCAGACGAACCCGACCTGCGGATCCCCATCCCCGACACCTGGAACCGCGCCGCCAAGATCGACGTGCCCGTGCTGGCCATCAACGGCGCCATCGACTCACCTGACCACATCGGCATGGCCGAACGCCTGGCCAACACCGTCGCCAACGGCGGCGTGACATCGATCGACGGAACTGCCCACTACCCCAACATGGAGCGCCCGAACGTCTTCAACAGGGCCCTCGAAGACTTCCTACGTACCGTGTGACGACCGGGCACCTTCCCACGGGTCGAGCCCGGCTATGGGCACGGCAATTGGTGCGGTGCCGTTGACGAGACCGGCGACCTGAAGAAGGGCACCCGCACCGTCGGTGTCCAGCGCCAGTACACCGGCACCGCCGGCCGGATCGAATACGCCCAGGTCGCCGCCGTCTACCTCGCCGGCGGTCGCCCGGGTGGGGCGCAGCCAGTAATGAGGCTTCATGAGCAAGACGTGACACGGAGTCGACGAGCGAGGGCAGCCACCGTTGGCCTTTGCGAGTTGTGAGGACAACGTCGCGGGCGTTCGTCGGGTTACTTCTTGACCATTCCGCAAGCCGGCCCGGCAGCGGGAGCGAGCACTCCTTACTCCACCCCGAGGCCGTTACCAAGGTCGCCCGCGGGACCGCCCCGACCTCCTGATGCGGCGGGCGACGGCGGGTAGTCGTCGACGGTCACGGAGTTGTAGTGGCGTGCGCTCTTGGTGGTGAGGCGAACGAGGGCGCGGCTGGGGCCCGCGGGAAGGGCGGAGATCAGGCGCGCGCCCTGGGCCAGTCCCCACGCGCCGAGGCGGGTTGCGGGGATCAGGGTCTTCGCCGCGCTCAGCGCGACCGCGCGGCTGCCGTGCACGTGCTCCGCCATCACGCGCTCGTAGGCGGGGAAGGTGCGCTCGTGGTCGCCGCCCGCCCGTGCCAGCTCTCCGGCAAGGACGTACGCGCCGACGACGGCCAGACTGGTGCTGCCGCCGACGGCCGGACCGGGGCAGTACCCCGCGTCGCCGACGAGCGTCACCCTCCCCTGCGACCAGGTGTCCATGCGGAGCTGGGTGATCGAGTCGAAGTAGAACGCCGGGGTGCGGTCGAGTTCGTCCAGCCAGCGGTTCACCTGGGCGTGCATGCCGGCGAACGCACCGCGCAGCAGCTCCTTCTGCCGGCGCACGTCGCGGTGGTGGTAGTCGAGCTCGCGCTCGCTCCGGAACAGGAACAACGCCCGCGCGTCGCCCAGGTGCGGCGCGCCGTACATGCCGACAGTGCGGCCGACGCCGACGTGGATGAGGAGCTCGCCGTCGAGGTCGGAGACCTTCGGCAGGGTCAGCACCCCGAGGTAGGCCCCGATGAAGGCGTTGAAGCGGGATTCCTCACCGAAGACGAGGCGGCGCACGTTGGAGTGCAGCCCGTCCGCGCCGACGACGAGGTCGAAGTGGCGCGGCGCGGCGTTTTCGAACCGCACTTCGCCCTCGGGCGAGATCGCGGTGATCGAGTCGCCGAAGACGTATTCGACGTCGTCGCGTGCGGCGTCGTAGTAGATCTCGCTCAGGTCGTCGCGCATGATCTCCACGTGCCTGTCGGAGGTGGCGCTGAAGACCTTGGAGAGGTCCGCCCGGACGGGACGCCGGGAGCCCTCACGGTAGACGGTCATGCGGTTCGTGCCGGTGGCCCGCTCCTCAATCCGGGGGAGTACGCCCATCTTCTCCGAGGTGTTCATCGCGGGCCGAAACAGGTCGACCGCGTGGCCGCCGGTCTTGCGCAGAGCCGACGCGCGCTCGACGACGGTGACGGAGAAGCCGTGCCTGGTGAGCCAGTAGGCCAGAACCGGACCGGCGATGCTGGCACCGGAGACGAGAATCCGCGTGGCACCCCTCCTTTTCATTCAGTCCACCCGTACGGCGTGGATCGCGGCGAAGGCCAGCAGGGGAGTGGCGGTCCGCGGCGGATCCTCGAGCAGGGGCGAGTGCCCGAGACCGGGCAGCAACTCGACCTTTGCGCCCGGAACGGCGAGGTAGTCGGAGGCGGATGAGGATCGCCATCTGCGGTCGTCCTCACCGAAGATCACCAGTAGCGGCTTGCCGAGGACCGCCAGTCGATCCGGCAGCGCCCGCTGCTCCAGGTAGGAGCGAGTGGCCCGCATCGTCGTAGTGAACGTGTGGTACGTCATACCGCGCACCTCGTCCAGGAGCTCTTCCGGGATCTGGTATCCCGCGCGGCTGAAACCCGTGCTCGCGAACCACCGGAGCTGCTCGTCGGTCGGCGGCCACTGCGAGGGGCCGGTTGCGGCGGACTCCGGTGCGATGAAGGCGCCCAGACTGGGGCCGGTGTTGACGAGCGCGAGCGCGGTCGCCAGCTCGGGCCGCTGTTCGGCGAGGGCGGTGGCGACCGCGCCGCCGCTGGAATGACCGACGAGCACGGCGTGCTCGACGCCGAGCCGGTCCAGTGCCACGCCGGCTCGACGTGCCTGGTCCGGGATCGCGTAGCTGCGGTCGGCCGGTTTGGCCGACCGGCCGTGCCCGAGCAGATCGATCCGGATGACGCGGTGCGATCCGGTCAGCAACGGAACCATCGGGTTCCACGAGCGGGTCGAGGATGCGGACCCATGGATGAGCAGGAGTGCGGGGGCGTCGCGGGGGCCGTCCTGGCACACATAGATGTCCCCGTCGTCCAGCGACAGGTTTGAACTCTCGGTGGCCTCGGTGCCGCCGTTCACGTACGGCTCGCCGTCGGAAACAGTCATGGGCCCACTGTCTCCGCCTGTGAGCGCCGGTGGATTGTACGAATGTTCCCTTTGCCCAGCCCACGTAGCATGGGGCGATGCGGACCTTCGTGCGCGGTGCGGCTAGGTGGGGCGTCGAGTGCCCGCGGCGGCCCAGCCGGGTGGCTGGTGTCACCATGGCCGGGTTCCGTGTCCGTGACCTTGAAGCGCTTCGGATAGTCCCGCACCCGGCCGTCACCCTGCTCCTGGAGTTCGGTGCCGGTTCGCCCGTCCTTGACTGTGCCGCCGGTCGGCAGCAGCGGGGAAGCATCGTCGCCGGGCCCGGCCTCGGGTCCGGAGGCGCGGTCCGGGCGCGGGGAGAGAACGTCGAGTGCGTTCAGGTGCGTCTGTCCCCTGTGATCGCACGCGCGATTCTGGGCGCCTCCCCCGCCGACCTCGACGGCGCCGTCGTGTCGCTGGGCGACCTGTGGGGCCGGGAGGCGTCACGGATCCGCGAGCAACTCGGCGAAGTCTCGTCGTGGCAGGATCGCTTCGTGCTGACGGAGGCGCTGCTCGCCCGCCGGCATGACGCGGGGCCATCGGTGGACCCGGAGGTCGCCTGGGCCTGGCACCGGATCGTCGTCAGCCGTGGCCTGACCCGGGTCGACGGCCTCGCAGCCGAAGTCGGGTGGAGCCGTAAGCGGCTGTGGTCCCGGTTCCGGTCACAGCTCGGCCTGCCGCCCAAGCGCGCCGTGAAGCTGGTCCGCTTCGACCATGCCGCCCACCGCCTGGTCGCAGGTGAAGGCGCGGCCCAAGTCGCGGCCGACACCGGCTACGCCGACCAGTCCCACCTGCATCGGGACGTCATGGCCTTCACCGGGGCGACCCCCGCGACCGTGGCCGGCGAGCCGTTTCTCGCCGTTGACGACATCGCATGGCCCAGCCGCGGAACAACCGCATTGCTCACCTCTCCAGGGAGCTACGGCCAGGTCGCCGACCGGAGGTGAGACCGGCACGGACTCCTATACCGCCTCGCGCACACCAGGGCCCGGGCCGAGCGCGTCCAGCCGCACGCTCCGGTGGTGTGGTGGACGCAGTGGTGGACGGTATTGGTGGACGTCCGGGGCTTGTTGGCCGCACTCTCCGCCGTGGGCCTCGAACCAATGTGTGACGGCGAGCGGTGAGCTCGCGCTGTTGTTCCAGCAGCCAGCCGGAGCCCACGGCTAGTCCAGGATGCCGAGCGCCGTCTCCGTTCGGCAGGCAGTGAACGCACGCCGCGGAAGACCGAGCGGGAGCGTCCGCCAGCGCCTCCGCGAGCGGTTTCAGCTGCGGGGCGATGGTGCCGTCGCGCCCGTGCAGGCAAGGCGTTGACCCGCTCCCCGAGGACGCAGTGAGCGCATCGGCCGCGGCTGTGAGGTTGCTGGCCCGGCCGCACCGGCGGCAGGTGTAGTCGGTGGCGAACCCGGCGCAGGGTCCGCAGACCTCGGCTCCCTGGTCCTCCCGTGCCATCAGGCGGCTGGACTGTGCCGCAGCGGGGCACTCGGTGGGTGATCGGAGCACCGAACGACAGTTTGCGATCGCGGCGGTACGGGCACCGGGCGGCGACCACGCTCCCAGCTATGGCGGGGACCCTGCCCGGGTACCGCTGCCCAGGGTGACCGCGAGCAGTGCCATGTCATCTGAGATGCGGCCGCCGGTGTGTCGGCTCACGTCCGTGAGAAGGGCGTCGAGCAAAGCATCCGGTTCGGGGAATTCGCGCCCGGACAGCGCGGCCACGGGGTCGTAGAATTCCCCGGCGCGATTCCGTGCCTCGTTCAGGCCATCCGTGTACAGCAGGAAAGTCGCCCCTGGAGGGAAGGGCACCGTGTCGATCCGGCGCTGGACCGGGCCCAACTCGGCCAGACCCAGCGGCAGGGCTGGCTCGGAGGGTTCCACGCTGCGCACCTGGCCGGCGTGCAGCAGCAGCGGCGCCGGGTGGCCGCTGTTGACCAGTCGCAGTGCGTCGCCGTGGTGCGGGATCTCGACGAGCACGCCGGTGACGAACCCCTCGGTCCGCTCGGGTCCCGTCCGCCGTGCTGCCTCCCGCAGCAGCGCCCGCTCCAGCCTGGCTGCGATCCCGTCGAGCGTCGGTTCCTCCTCGGCGGCCTCCCGGAACACGCCCATGGCCACGTCCACCGTCTTGACCGCGTCCATGCCCTTGCCCCGTACGTCGCCGACCAGGCAGCGTACGCCGTACGGGGTGTCCTGGGCGCTGTAGAGGTCGCCGCCGATCTGTGCCTCTTTCACGGCTGCCTGGTAGCGCCCGGCGATCCGCAGGGGCCCGATCGAGGCCGGCAGCTGCGGCAGCACGGCGCGCTGCACGGCGAGGGCGATGCGGCGTGCGGACTGCAGCCGCACCTGGTTGTAGTGCACGAGCCGGTTGACACCGATGGCGAGGGCCGAGACGCTCGAGACCGCCGCCAGCTCGCTCTGCCCGCCGGACTCCCCTAGGAAGCCGAAGTGGGCGAGCAGCGCGACGTCCGTGGCACAGGCGCCGATGCCCGCCAGGACCGTCGCGCGCAGCGACAGCAGGGCGGCGGCTGCCATCGGCGCGGCTGTGTAGAAGGCCTCCCCGCTGACATGGGGATTGGTGTTGTAGTCGAAGAGGGCACCTCCGACGAGCAGGGCGACGGGCAACAGCGGAAGGCAGCGCAGACACCAGCGACCGACGGTGCTGCGCCCCGCGCTCAGTGCCCTCATCCAGCCGCTCCCGCTCTGTCGCGCTGTCATCGGGTGGCGGCGGATTCTTCCGCTCCGTAGGCACCGCATACGCCAGCGCCGTCACCACCGTGTTCCGCGACACCTTGTACCGCTGAGCCGGCGGCCGCCCAGACACCGTCGGGTCCGCCGACGATCCCGCCGGATCGGCTCATGGATCCACTCACGCGACCGTACACACACGGATGTCCTGATAATGATCAACAACCACAGCGTGAGCGGCCAAACAGCCCAAGATCCCTATTAGCCTTCACACCTGTGAGGCCTTCGAGGCGGCCGTCTTCTAGCTGCGCAGCCGGGGCGACGTGGTGGCCCGTATCGCGGTTCGGCCCGGGTGGTCGTGTCGGCGGCTCTCCGGCTATCCGGCTATCCGGCGATTCCGTGGCGTCCCGACCCCCACCCACCCCGCGCCGCCGTCCCATGGTTCTCGCGGGTGGAGTGGCGTCGGTAGAGCAGCTGGATGTCATGCGCGGTGACGATGCCGTCGAGATGGCCGCCGTCCGTGACCAGGATGGGCAGCCCGCCTCCTGTGCTGACGCGTTCCAGGACGGTGGTGAGCAGCTCGTGCGGTGCCGCGAGTGTGCACCGCGCGACGGGGATCGCCAGGTCCCGCACCGCCAGGACTTGTTGCTGCTCGGAAGGAACGGCGGCCAGTCGGCTCAGCCGTACGACACCGCTGGGGTGGCCCTCGAAGTCCAGCAGGGGCAGCACCGAATGCCGTGTCCCGGCCGCCACGCCGGAGAGGAAGCGGTCCACGGTCAGCCAGTCGGGACCGGTGACCACGGGACTGCTCATCGCCTCCGCCGCCCTTACGCCACGCACGGCCAGGATCACCTGGGCCCACCGCCGTTCCGCCGCGGAGGCGCCTGTCACGAAGAGGGCGATGACGGTCAGCCACAATCCGCCGGTCACACCCCTCACGAATGCCAGCCATCCCGCGACGGCCAGGATCACGCCGATGATCTGTCCCGCGCGCCCTGCCGTCCGCTGGGCCCGTTCACGGTCGCCGGTACGCCACCACAGCACGGCCTGGAGCACCCGGCCCCCGTCCAGAGGCGCCGCGGGCAGCAGATTGAAGACGCCCAGCAGCACGTTCGTACCGCCGAGCCAGCCCAGCAGGGCAACGGGGAGACGCCAGCCGAGCGTCGAGTGCACGCCCACCGTGGCTCCGATGGCGACCCCGCCGAGCAACAGGCTGGCGAGCGGCCCGCTGACGGCGACCGCGAACGCCGTGCGGGCCGCGGTCGGCTGGCCCATCCGGGTGACTCCGCCCAGCACCCACAGCGTCATGTCCCGGACCGGTACCCCTGCCCGGCGAGCCACCAGCGCGTGCGCCGTCTCGTGCACCACCAGGCTCATGAGCAACAGAAGAGCGCCTACGACACCGGCCGCCGCGTACGCAACGGGCGCCAGACCAGGCGCGTACGCGGGCAGCGTCCTGGCGGCCAGACCGTAGGCGAAGAGCAGCATGATCAACGGCACGCTCCAGTGAGCCCACACCGTCACCCCCCGCACACTCCCGATCCTGATCGAACCCTTCATCGTCCTCACCGCCGACGGGGCGGCGCACGCGGCCCCACGCCGTGGTCCGCCCCCTCCATGGTCCATCGGCCACCCCTCCGACCGGAAGCGTCCCGGTGATGGCAGACCCCGGGCTGATCGCGCAGCCGGAGCCCAGGCGAAGGCGCAGGCGAGGCGGGGGATCGCCGGCAAGCACGTGAAGTTCACACGGGACCTGCACAGCCGGCCGCGAATTGAGGAGTCTCGGGCAACATGCCTGGATGGGGGAGTTGCGGCAATGGTCGCCGAGCAGCTGCGTCGGGCGGAGCACGGGGTTGCCGGCCGACCGTGTGTCCACGGTGCCCCACACTCGGTCTCATCCCAGGGGCCGAACGATACGGGCCTCATCGGCACGGGCTCTGAAGGCCTGGAGCGGTTCCGGCGCATCCCAGGCGGACTGGACGGGGCCGATCACCATGACGTCCGCACCCGCCCTGCCGAGGTATTTCGCAGCCGCCGCGCCGAACGTCCCTGCGCCGACGACCACGATCTCCGCATGCTCAAGGCACCGTGACCGGCACTGCCAGGGCCGCTGGAGACCCGCACGTCAGGGTGCGGTGAAGAAGGCGCTCATGCCGTCGACGTCCGACAAGTAGCTGTCGATGGCGGTGATGCGGCCGTGGCGGATGGTCAGCACGGTCGCGAGGTGTTCGTCGAGCTTGCGTCCGTCGGAGGCGGCTGCCGTGTTGCGGAGCGAGAGGGCGACGCCGCCTGCGCCGACGAGGATGTGGAGCAACTCGGTGTGCAGTCCCTGGCCCGCGATGTGCCGGGCTCGGCTTACGACCGCGTCCGTGCCGTGGATGGTGCCCGAGATGGTGCCGGTCCCCGGCATGGTCCAGGTGATGTCGTCGGCCAGTAGGCCGCGCAGTCTCTTCCAGTCCCGGGCTTGGAACGCGGACAGGAAGCGTTCGGCGATCGTGGGGTCGGCGTTGTTCGTGGACATGGTCTCCCATTCTTCACCGACTGTCGTCAATTCCCCATCGACCCTAGGCGGTTCGCCACCCCGGCACATCCCGGCGGCCTGGTGCTCCTACTACCCCGCAAAGTGAACCGAACGCACGGGTGAGCTCGCGGGACGCGGCTCTTGCCTGGTCCGGGGCAAAGTGGCGGGTTCCGGCAGCACCGGCACTGGGCACATCGGTGTTATCCGCAGCGTCTAGGACAAGGATCTTTGATGCCGAACTCTTCCCCGCAGATCGATATTGTCCGCCGCTTCTACGACGCACGAGGCGATCTCCAGGTCATTCGGTCCGTGGTGGCTGAAAACGCGCAGTGGGACGTGGCAGAGGGCTTCCCGAAGGGTGGTATCTACACCGGGCTCGACAGCATCCTGGGCGACTTTTTCGGTTTCCTGGCCGACTTCAAGGAGTTCAGCTGCGTCGGCGACGAGTTCTTCGAAGACGGCGACCATGTCATCGTGCTCGGCCGCTATCTGGGTATCAGCACCTCCGGAACGGCCGTAACATCACGATTCGCACACTTCTTCACTCTCAGGGACGGCCGAATCACCCAGCTCCGGCAGACCTGCGACACACTTCCCATCGCCCGCGCGCTGGACGGCTGATTCGGCGGTGATACGTCGCTCCTCTTCCTCGGCCTTGCCGAAGCCGTCGGTCGTCCGGACGCGGTGGTAGGTGCTGCCGAGGATCTGCGAGGCGCGGAGCAGCACCGGGGTGATGGTGGTCGGCGGGACGGGGCCGTTGCCGACGGCCTTGTGCACGGCCCCGGAGCGGGTCCGCCGGCGTGAGCTATCGCCGGGCGGCGGCGGACGTGGTGCGGTAGGGAGCGGTGGCCTGCTGGGCCGCGTAGAGAAGGGCAGGCTTGATCTTCGGCCAGAAGTAGCTGTCCTGGCAGGAGTACGGCGGCGTGAAGCCGTCACAGCCGGCGCCGTCGCTGTCGCCGATCTCGATGGTGAAACTGGCGAGGCCGAGCTTGTCGTACGTCCAGTCGTCGGTGCCGCCGGAGGCGTTGTAGAGAATCTCACCGGCCTGGCCGTACTGGTAGCCGGTGATCGAGGCCATGTGGGCGGCGAGAGCACGCAGCGCGGTGTCGTTCCCGGTGTGCACGGAGGCCTTGTACTCCCAAGGGAAGAGCACCATGCTGGCGTCGCTGTGCAGGGTGATCATCATGCCCTTGGCGGTGGACGGTGCGGGAGCGGTGTCGCCCGTGCCGGTCCGCACGGCGGGGAACAGCTGGCGGAAGAGGTTCTCCAGTGCGGTGGTCTCCACCTCGGAGTTGCCCGCCGGTCCGCCGTAGGTCTGGTCGCACGGTGCGCTGGAGGTTCCCGACGTGTCCCAGTGGGTGCCGGCGTTGCGGTTGAGGTCGACGCCTATCTGGCTGTAGGCGCTCGTGCCGCACCGGGAGCCATGCGAGTTGTCGGCGTTCTTGCGCTGCAGGACGGGGTTGTCGCCCCCTGCCGCGACCATGTCGACGCCGTCGGGGTTGGCGTCGGGCACCACCCACATCTCGGTGGTGTCCATCAGCTTGGTGATTGCCGAGTCCTTGCCGTAGCCGCTGGTCAACGCGTCGATCCAGCGCCAGGACGTTTCGCCGGTGGTCAGCTCGCGGGCGTGGATCTGGCTCATCAGGAAGAACCTGGGCTTGGCCGAGTTCGGGTTGAGCGCGCAGTCGTCCGTCTGGAGTTTGGTGATGCAGATCGCCTTCAGGTCGCGGCCGCCTTGTCCGTGCTGCTTCAGCCAGGACTGACCGTACGTCACCTCCTTCGCCAGGTCGGGGTGCTGGGAGGTGATCTGGTCCATGTGCGCGTACTGGGCGGTGACCGTGTGGTAGCCGCCGTCGTAGGTGTCGCCCGCAGCGGAGGCGTGCGGCGCGGCGGCGCGGGAGGGGACCGCCTCGGTCAGCGTGGTCGTGATCGCCGGGTTGAAGCCGAGCCGCCGCAGCCCTGCCGCGGTCGCCGCGTCACCGGAGACGAACAGGTTGTCGCCCTGGCGTCGTTCCAGCAGGTCGTATCCGGCATCGGCGAGCCGTTCCGCGTCCTGCAGCGGATGACGCGTGGGCACGCGGTAGATGATGACGGTCCGTTGACTGCCGCCGTCGGCGCCAGGGAGGGTCGCGGCGTGACCCGCAGTGGCGTCCGTGCCGGTCCGGGCCTGCGCCGCCTGCGGCAGCAGGGCCGCGGCGACGACGACGGCACCGGCGGTCAGGCCCGCCAGGCGTTTGTATGCCATGAAGGTGACCTTTCGTGGGGGCGGATGTTGCGGGGAGAGACGTGTTCACATCACCGCCGCCGTGCGGGCGCGCTACGGGACGGCGGTGACATCCGCACCCAGCGCGGCCGTCACCGGCTGGACGAAGGCCACCCCGCCCGAGGCCGGCCCGCTCGTCGCGTCGGAGCGGGACTGTGCGCCGCTGCGGCCGCCGAGTTCGAGGCACGCGTCGGTGCCGATCAGGGCGAGGCGGGGCCCACTCGGCCCGGAGCGGCGGGCATTGCCCGCGTACGTGGCGGCGAGTCTGCCGCCGCGCTCCGGCCGGAGAGGGCGGAGCGGGAGGTAAATATGTGACGGGGTGTCACGTCCGACCTCCTGTGGGGGATGTCCCGCCTGCTCCGCAGGCTGGGACCGGAGGGGCGAGGCATGTCGCCATCCACAAGGATGGCGTGGTCATGCCAAATCGTGAATCTTTGACGAGTATCGCGATGCGCGGCCCATGGCTGCAAGACGCCTTTTCGGCCGCGCTTCTGGCATGAGAGTGACCGGTGGCGCCCCATGACCGGTGGCGCCCGTAGGCTGCCCTTACGACGGTGCCCACGCCGACGACCTCGACGTCCCACTCGCCGTCTCCGGCGCCGGCCCCCCGCACTGCTGTCCTCCCGGCGCGCCAACGCGGCCCCGTACGGCGCCGGCAATCGGCGACGCCGCGGACCGGTAGCTGTCTGCCCCACGACCGCGGCGGGCTGCGAGGCTGGAACGTCGCCCCTTTCCGGCTGTCTCCTCGAACCGGGAAAGCGACCCACGGGAGATCCGGGAACCCGGCCCGACATGCCGCGGCGGCCCGTCGGCCGGCCCCGGTCGCCGGTCACCGGTCACCGGTCGAATGAGCCGACGATCTCGGTCGCCGAGCCGAACGGCGATCCCACCGTCAAAGGCGGGATCGCGCACTCGCAGCAGACCCCCGCCGGCGGCCTGATGTCCGCTTACCCGGTCCACCAGGCCGCCGACATCTCTACCGCCGCGCAAAGCTCGTCCCGGTCGGAGAACGAAATCCGGCGGTTCCTAGGGTCTGTCCGAGGGGCCATGTGACAGACCCTGCCGCGCGCAGCGACAGTAGATCTACGCCCGCAGGTGCCGGGCGAAGAACGACCGCACGTAGCCGCGCACCAGCGGCACAGATTGCTCCGGGGCAATCGCCCCGATGAGCTTGTTCCGGTTGTCAGCCGTCATGAGACTGGCTGACTGCAACTGGGGCGCAATGGACGCGTAATCCGTGAACACCCCATGCGTGGCGTTATCTATCTCCCGCCGGTGGACACGCCGCATGACCGACCAGGAACGCTCCAGCTCCTTCTTCTCCGGGAAGCCGTCGGTTCCCAGCAGGAGCAGCGGCCGGTCCGCCCCGTGCTCGGCAACCGGGAACAACTTCCCGTCCGGGTAGTCCAGAAAGCCCTCCAGGTTGATGGCCGCTTTGATGCGGCGGTCCTCGTGCATCGCCTCTGCCGCTGTCGTCCCACCCGCCGAGTGGCCGTAGATGCCCACCCGCCGCAGATCCAGCGCACGGCCGAGGCCGCTTCGCCCGGCCGCCAGGACTTCCAACTGGTCCAGTACGAACCCGGTGTCCGCGATCCGGGTGTCGATCGCGGTGCGGAAGACGGTCGGATCCGTCCGGGGATTCCCCCTGAAAACGCTCTCCCGGATGGACTTGTCGGGGAACTCGACCTCAGAGGCGTCGCCGGGATGGTCGATGGTCACCACCACATACCCGTGGCTCGCCAGCTCCTCGGCGACCCCGGTACCCAGCGTGCGCGGGTCGCCGCCACCCGGGCTGTACAGCAGCACCGGCCGCCGCACGGGCAGCGCCGGTGCGCCCGTGCGCGCATGGACCGTGGTGGCCGCCCAGTCCACTCCGGCCCGCGGCAACTCCGGGTGGAACAGCGGGGCGAACTGCTGGAAATGCTTCGCAGCCCCCGCCGTCATCTGGGGCGCGACCGGGTAGCCGCGGACGTCGCGGGCCGGATAGAACACCGTGACCATCAGTTCGCGAACGATGCTCGGCTCCCACGGGTCGCGCCTGGAGCGGTCGGTCAAGTGCAGTGTGGTGACGCCGATCCGGTGGGGGCCGCTCGGCGCGGGCAGTCGCAGGGTGAGGCCGCCCTCAGCAGCTCGTGCCACACCACCGCCGGCGGGGAGCAGCAGTGCCGCGGTGGCCAGTACGGCCGACTTGGTGACGGTCCGTCGGTCTACAGTGAAGGAAGAAGGCATACCCTGAATGCTGGCGCCCGGTGGGGAAGGCAGCCATGGTTCAGGCCCTCGCCGAAACAATGGCGCTGCGCCGCCCGGGAGAGTAGTGATCCGGATCCATTTCACGGCCGCCGACTTCGCCCGTGTCCGGTTCGCACCTCGGCCGGCCCCGTTGCAGGAACTCAACGCGGCCCTCAGCATGTTGTGCGCTCGCGACAACGAATTGCTCTTCGGCCGCTGGAGGCGGCGGGCTCTGCGCTCCTTGCCGGTCGTCGTCGAGCCGTTCGCGGACCTGGTCCCCCAAGGGGAGGCCCCTGCCTTCATCGACGTGTTCAGCGACACCCTGAAGGAGGGACTGGACACCGTCCGGGCCTCGTGCCCGGACCTGGTCCGCTCCGAGATCGAGCGCATCTACGCCAAGCAAACGGCCCAGCCCCCGCGGTGGATCCGCCACCTGCACCAGGGCGACGCCGATGCCTGGCAACTCCTCCGCCAAGCACAGCACGCCGCCTTCGAGACGGTGCTGCGCCCGGTGTGGCCCGTGGTGCAGGACCTGCACCAGAAGGAGTTCACCCGCCACGCCGTGGCCGTGGCCGAGCACGGCATCGGGGCCGTACTCGCCGGACTCGTCCCCGGCGCCCGGCTGCACGATGGCCGCGACTGGGAGCTGGAAGGGCCCGGCGCGCGGGACATCAAGCTGGGCGGTCGTGGCATGGTGCTGCTGCCCACCTTCCACTGGACCGGCCATCCCCTCATCGCCGACCTGCCCGACCGCCCGCTGTACCTGACCTACCCGGCGGGTCCCGGCCTGCCACTCTCGCCGGCCGGGGTGGAGGGCCGGGACGACGCACTGGCCGAGGTACTCGGGCGAACGCGCGTCGGCATACTGCTTCTCCTCGCGGATGAGCACACCACCAGCGGGCTCGCCCGGCGCCTGGGCGTCAGCAACGCCACCGCCTCCGCCCACACCGCCGCGCTGCGCGGCGCGGGCCTGATCACCACGGTCCGCGCCGGGCGGGCCGTACTGCACCGGCGCACGGAGCTGGGGAGCCTGCTGGTGGGGTGGCGTTAAGGGCCGGTCCGGCGGGTCATGGACGGGGCCGGAGCCGGAGGGCGGCAACGGTGGCGATGCGGAAGGCAAAAGCAACTCGGAGATACGTCGGTCGCCGGTGCACCCGTGCCTCCGCCGACGGGCGGCGCGGTTGATCCGTCCCCGGGCTGTCGTCCAGTGGCATGGCGGCGGCCCCCGTTGGGGTAGCGTCCACAAGGCCTATGGCGCGGGCCCTGTGGGGTGTCAGCGGTGTCACACGTGTGGGCGGCGGCCGCTTTCCTGGTGTGGGAATGTCTGGTGCGTACCTGGGAGCCTCGGCTTCGGCAGTTCCGCGACCTCTTGCCTCGCCTTTTGCAGTTGCTGCGCGGTGTCGTCGGGGAGCCGGGGCGGGCGAGGGCGGGCGTCACGGAAGCGGAAGGCGGTTGTGAGGTCGCCGAAGGTGGTGCGCCGCCAGTGGCTGATGTTCGGTTCCTGCACCCCTGTGAACCGTTCCAGGAACTGCAGGGCCGAGGTGTGGTCGAAGGCCTCCGAGGCGACCCAACCGCCGACGGTCCAGGGGGAGATGATGATGGCCGGTACGCGGAAGCCGCCACCGATCGGCAGCCCCTGAACGTACTCGTTCGCCGTGCCCGCCGGCGGTGTGGGCGGGGCGACATGGTCGAACAGGCCGTCGTTCTCGTCGTAGTTCAGGATGAAGGCGGTCTTGCTCCACACCTTGGGGTTGGACGCGATCGCCTCGATCTTCGAGGCGACGAAGTCGGCGCCGGCCGCCGGGAGGTAGTCGGGGTGCTCCGACTGGTAGCTCGTCGGGATGATCCAGCTCACCGCCGGGAGGCGGTCGTTGCGGGCGTCGTGCTCGAAGGTGCCCGCGGGCTGCGGGCGCACTCCCCGCTCGTACAGCTCGGAACCGGGGCGCGCGTTCCTGAAGGTGGCGAACTGCTCCAGCATGTTGCAGCCGTAGTCGTCGTCCTGCTGGTAGACCTTCCAGCTGATGCCGGAAGCCTGAAGCCGTTCGGCATACGTCGTCCAGCGGTACGGCGTGGGTGCGACGTTGCTGATGACCGGGCCGCCGTGGGTGCCGACCGGGTCGATCGTGCCGGTCATCCACATCAGGCGGTTGGGCCAGGTGGGGCCGAACACGGAGCAGTGGTAGTTGTCGCAGATGGTGAAGGTCTCGGCGAGCGCGAAATGGAACGGGATGTCCTCGCGTGTGTAGTAGCCCATCACGTAGGGGCCGTTGACACCGTCGGCCCGCCGGTGGGCGGGCAGCCACCGGTCCATCTTGCCGTCGTTCCAGGCCTGGTGCTGGACGGACCAGGCGTGGCTGGTGGACGGGATGGCCTGGGCGCTCGACTTGTGGGTGTCGAGGTGGAAGGGGAGGAGATAGCCCTTGGGGTTCTTGGCGTCGGGCTGGTAGAAGACAGAGCGCCCGTTGTCGAGTTCGAGGGCGTTCGGGTCGTTGAAGCCCCGGACACCCGACAGGGTGCCGAAGTAGTGGTCGAACGAGCGGTTCTCCTGCATCAGCATGACCACGTGCTCGATGTCGCTCAGCGACCCCTGCCTGGGCGGCCCGGAGGTGACGGCCTTCTGGACGCTCGGCGGGAGGAAGGCGAGAGCCGCGGTGCCTCCCAGCGCACCTGCGGCACCCAGCAGTCTACGGCGTGTCAACTCAGCCATGATGGCCCTTTCTTGAGCGGCACAAGCGCTCCGGAGTGACGGCCGGCCCGGAGAAAGGTGGGCCGTCATCATCGTTCGCCCGTGACGTCCAGGCGCATCAGGCAAGGGCCGTGAACATGCGGCCAACGCGCGGGAAGGGCTTGACCAAGCCGTGATGTTCAACGCCCGCGCGTCGCGTCGATGTCGCCCTGCGTTGAGAAACGGGTGGCTGCTGCATGGACCCGGGCGTGACCGCGTACACGGCGCCGGGACCATCGCACTGCTCTCGCAGTAGGGTCCCGCTGACGGTGTAGTAGGCGACGTGGGTCGAGGTCGTGCCACCCGGGACGGCCGAGGTCGACCTAGAACGCGGCGAAGCCGTAGGAGCGCTCGGCGTCGCGCACCGCCGACCAGGGGGCGTCCTCGATGCCGTAGACAGGTGGGCGTTTGCCGGTCGCCGGGTCGGCCGGGCCCACTTCGGCGATCACCCGGCACTGCGGGGTGGTGAAGAGGAGCTGGTTGGAGGGGCCGAGGCGGCACCGCCGCCGATCACTATGTGCACGGTGCCCCTGGTGGAGTCGACGGTGTGCGTGTCGGTGGCGGCCGGGATCTGGGTCCGGGTGTCGTTGGCTGCCGGCCACGGAGGGGGTGAGAGCGCTCGTAGCGGTGCTCGTGGCCGCAGACGATCAGGTCGACGCCGTAGCGGTCGAAGAGCGGCAGCTACTCCTCTCCTCACGGATGACCCAGTCGATGTCGGGGGTCGCGCGGGCAGAGCCACGTCGTGGTTGTTGAGGCTGATTGCCCTTACCGACCCAGGGCCACGGAGGCTCAGGCCGGGGTGCTCTCCTTCACGCTGTCGAAGGGATTGGGGTAGATGGCCATCTCCTCCAGTCGTGGGATGACGGCACGGGTATCGCCCAAGGCGCCCTGGCCGTCGCCCTCGCCGCAGGTGGCCGATTCCACGAGTTCGGCCAACTCTCGGCCGGTGCGTCAGCGATGCGAAGATGACCGGCCCGCGAGGTGATTCGCGCCGGATAAGCCCGCGTTGTCCGTGCGACGGTCAGGCGCGGGACGGTCGACGGATGCCCGTCACATGGCGGTGTCTCGCGGGGCGGGACGCCGCTCGGCATCATGGCCGCCCAGCGGCGTGACAAAACAGTGAAACCGCTGGGACGCGTCCGGTACAACCGGCGTGGCACCTGAGGCGTCATGAGTGTCACACGGCCTATGAGCCGCTCTGGGCAGTAGAAAGGCAACCGCGATGTCATCTTCACTCACGCTCCGGCGAGTATTCCCGGCCACCGCGCTCACCTGCGTCGCGGTGCTCACCACCGGCTGCAGCGCGGGCTCGGCCGCCTCCCCGACTGGTGGCACGACTGCGGCCACGGCATCTGGCGCGTCGGCCACGACGGCGCCAGCGGCGACAACGTCGGCCGCGACAACGCCAGCTGCGACAACGCCAGCCGCTGCCAACACGGCTCGGGCCGGTAGTACGGGCACTGGCACCCAGGCGCAGCCGGCCGGAACAACGCACAGACAGATCGCTGCCTGCCCGACCCGTTATCTGAACGCCAGACCGGGTGTCAGCCAGGGTGCCGCCGGCAGCGTCTACCAGGCGATCGACTTCACCAACATCTCCCAGACCACCTGCACCCTGTACGGCTACCCCGGGGTGTCGCTCGCCGGCGGCAGCCCCGTCCAGCAGATCGGACCGGCCGCCACACGGAACACCACCGCCCCCCGCGCCCTGGTGACGCTGGCACCGGGGGCCACCGGCAACGTGCTGCTGCGGATCACAGACGCCGGCAACTACTCCACGACTCAGTGCCACCCGACAGCCGCGCAGTACCTGCAGGTCTACCCGCCGGGCCAGACGACCCCGATGTATGTCGCCTACAAAACGACGGCCTGCGCCGGGACGGTCGGCCTCCTGAGCGTCGGCGCGGTCCAGCCGGGCGCGGGAAGTATGTCGTAGGACGCCGGGCCGGACCAACGGCGGTACTCCGGCCACCGGGCCACGGGGCGGTGCCGTGGGCGTGTCCCCGTGCGCGTGCCCGTGCCCGTTCGCGGGCCGCGGGCAACAGGCCAAGAGCAGGGCAGCTGAAGAAGGTCTTCGGTCACGTACGGTGAGTCGGCTGGGCGGAAAATACGCACCCGGGGGCATCTCAATGCCTATGACAAGCGTCTGTGGGCGGGGACGGCCGTCCCTCAAGCGAGTGACGTAAAGCGTGCACGGGCCTGGCGGGTGGGAAATCTCTTGCCCGTCAACACGTCCAGCGTCTCTCCTCATCGAGAGGGAATCACCGTGATGTCTGTCCGCCGCATCGTGACCGCTGCAGCATTGAGCGTATTGCTGTCCCTCGGCGCCATCGTCCCTGCCGTAGCCGCCCAGGCACAGGGTGCCGAAGACATCACCGACGGTCTCGAACAACCCGTCAGCAGTCTTGTGGGCTCCCCCCTCGGCCTTCCTCTCGGCATCTGAAACCGTCGGTCGGTATGGGCCTGTAGCGCCCTTCGGCCGCGGCCGAAGGCGCCCTTCGGTCGCGGCCGTCAGCGGGCGCAGTACCTGCGTGAGGACCTCCCTGGCGTTGTGGGACATCGGGCCGTGCTGCTTACTCGGAGCTCGGGTCGGCGTGGTGCTGGAGGGTGTAGAAGGGGACCTCGTGCCCGTCCGGGTCGCGCAGGTGTGGCAGGACCCATCCGTAGGTGGCGCGGTGGATTCCGGCGTGGTGCTCGCCGAGCGCGGTCAGGTGCGCGGCGAGCTGTTCGAGGGCGGCCTTGTCGGGGACGCCCACAGCGAAGAAGCCGAAATCGGGCATGGCCTTCGCGGCCCCGGGAGCCAGGCGCAGGCCCAGCATCGGGCCTCCGGCCGGGTGGCGCAGGACGTAGCCCACCGTGGCGCCCTGTTCGGTGAACTCGAAGTCGACCTCGTACCCCAGTCGGCTGCGGTACCAGTCGCGCGAGCGGGTCAGATCGGTGACCGGGAGCTTGACGTGGTGGATCCCGGCCAAGTGTGGGGTGTCCGACATGGGAACCTCCCTATGCAGTAGCACTGCATCGATGCAGTTATACTGCACCGTATGTCCGAACCCGTCAAGCCCGACCTGCGAGCGGCGCGCATCGCCGAGACCGAGGCCAAGATCCTCCGCGCTGCCGGTGAACTCTTCCTCCGCGACGGCTACACCGCGACCTCCCTGGCCGCGATCGCCGACCACGCCCTGGTCGGACACCGCACGGTCTACTCCCGCTTCGGGAACAAGGCGACACTGCTCAAGCGGGCCGTCGACGACGCCTTCACAGGGGACACGGGCAGGGAGTGGTTCACCACGGCCGGCACCGCACCCACCCTCGTCGAGCGCATCACCGCGCTGGCCGCAGGCGTCCGACAGATGATGGACCGCGCCGGCGACATCCTCTCTGTCGCCCTGGAGGCCGCCGCCGTCGAACCCGAGCTCGCCGCCGCCGCGCAGGCCGGCCGCGAGAACACCCGGCAGAACATCCGGCAGTTCCTGGCCGGGGCCGCCGACGACGGCCTCCTTGCCCCCGGAACCGACCTGGACTGGCTCACCGACACCGTCGCGCTGCTCGTTCACGCGGAGACGTACCTCTTGGCCCGGAAGATGATCGGCTGGGATCTCGACGGCTACCAGCGCTGGCTCACCGCCAGCCTGACCGCGCTGATCTCGGGACAACCGCTCCCATGAGCCTGGGGATCACCGCCGCGCACCGGCCGCGAGCGGTCACGATCTGCGTTCGGGAACCCGCCTATGAAGTCCAGCGCCGGCTGCGGCCACCGCTCGGCCTGCTGGTGACCGTGTGTGGTCGACGGCGGCGCCTCGGCTCTCGGTTCTTCCGGCATCGGACGCGAGGCGAACCGAGACCGCACCTCGTCGTGGCCGGTTCGTTGCTGCCCCGAGGCCCGCACGACGGCGAACGCCTCAGACGAATGCCTTATCGCGACTGATCGTGTTGGGTGAACGCGGTGATCAGGGCCTGGGCGGTGTTGTTGTCGGAGTCGGTCCCGTGGATCTCGGCACCTTCAAATGCAGCCTCGGTGCTGCGGGGGAACATGGCCTGCTCGTACTCGGTGAGCGCGGCCTCGATGTCGTCGGGGTGCGCCGCGAGGGACTTGCCGAGTTCGGCGCCGTCGAGCATGGCGAGGTTGGCGCCTTCGCCGTTCGGGGCCGCGAGGTGGGCGGCATCTCCGAGCAGCGTCACCCCCGGCACCCGATCCCACCTGTGCCCGGTCGGCAGGGCGTAGAGAGGGCGCAGGACCGGTGTGGTGTCGCTGTCGGTGATCAGCGCCGTGAGCTCCGGCGCCCAGCCGCCGAACTCCGCCGCGATCCGCGCGGTGGCCGTGGTGGCATCGGTGAAATCGATGGCGGCGAACCAGTCCTGCGGCTCGGACAGCCCCACATAGGCGTGCAGGGTGTCGCCCCTTTCCCGGTGCGCGAAGATCTCCCTGCCCGGCGTGGGCGCGATCATCGACCCGCCGCCGACCGCTTTCGCGGTGGCAGGGTGCCGGGTGTCGGCGTCGAACAGGTAGGTCTCGACGACCGACTTGCCGACGTACTCGGGTACGGCATCGGAGAGCAGCGGCCGTACCCGTGACCACGCGCCGTCCGCGCCGACCAGCAGGCTGGTGACGACTGTGCTGCCGTCGGCGAACGTCACCTCGTGGCGGCCGTCGCCGAGAGTACGGGTGCCGCTGGCCTTGTGCCCCCACTGGACGGCACCGGCCGGGAGTGAGTCGAGCAGGATCTGTCGCAGCTCGCCGCGTTGCACCTCAGGGCGTCCGCCCGTGCCGTCATCGGCTTTGTCGAACAGGACGGTCCCGTCCGTGTCGAGGACTCGCATCGCCTGACGGCCCTCCAGGATGAGGCTCCTGAACTCCTCCATCAAGTCGGCTGCTTCCAGGGCGAGTTGCCCGTTGTAGTCGTGGATGTCGAGCATCCCGCCCTGCGAACGCGCACCGGGGGAGGGCTCCGCCTCGTAAACCGTGGCCGGTATTCCGTGGACGTGCAGGACACGGGCGAGCGTGAGGCCGCCGAGCCCGGCGCCGATGATCGTCACGTGAGTGGTCATGGGGCTTCCTTCCTGATCGTGGACCGCTGGGCGGACACCCGGCAAGTCATGCCTGGAGCGCCGTTCCAGTAGGTCGGGACGATGCGATGTTGATGGCCGCTGCCGTTGGTGGCCGACGCCAACGAGTTCCAATCTCCCGGCAGCCACCGACAGATCACCGACAGATGACCCGCAGATCACTGACAGATCACCGACCACTGCCGACGTCGGGTCTGCGCCGGGCAGGGCGCACATCGTGCGGTGGGTTTCCTCACCATGCGAGGCCGACCACATCCATCTGCCGACCTACCGTCGTAGCTGCCGACAGGAGGCGACGCGAGGCGAGCCAGCCCCGTGACACGGCCCCGGAATCCCTACCCGTGACCTCAGGCGAAACGGCTACGGCGTCATTGGCCAGCAGCCAGACGTCAGCGGCGTCCTGACGGCTTATCCGATCCTGCGATGTGGCAGGGCGTGCTGCCAGGGCCTAGAAGGGGCGACGCCGAGAGAGATCGTCCCCGTGCCCTCGGCACGACCTGCAAGCTGGCCTGCGAGGTCAGCCGGCGAGCAGGGTGTCGAGCCAGTCGAAGGTGCGCTGGTGGAACAGCAACATCGCACCCTCGTGGCAGTGCTCGCCCGCGCCTTCGTCCTCACGGAAGGAGATCAGCTCCTTCTGGCAGGTCAACTCGCCGAACAGACGCTGCGGCTGCCCCTTGAAGAACTGGTCGTTCTCGGCTTCGAGTACGAGTGTCGGGCAGGTGATGCGGTCGGCGATACCCGCCATGGTGTACGCCTCGGTTGCCTTGACCAGCTCGTCGATGCCGGAGACACCAAAGGTCCACCGGCCGTTGCGCACCACCCATCGCACCATGGTGTTCTGCGCCATCAACGCCTCCATGCCGCCGGGCATCGAAGCGGCACGGCCGGCGGTTGCGGCGATGACCGCGTGGAAGTCGTAGACGCCGTCGTACAGCACGCACGCGGCGAGGCGGTGCTCGAAGGCGGCCGCCCTCGCGGCGAGATAACCGCCGAGGCTCATGCCGATCAGCACGAGTCGCTCGGCGTCCACCCCGGGCACGGTGAGCGCGAAGTCGACGACCGGGGTGACCGCGGCCTCCCAGTCCGGCCGGAAGTGCAGACCCTGATCGCGGACGGTACTGCCCTGGCGGGGGCCGTCGAACGCGATGACGTTGTAGCCGCGCCGCAGCGCACCTGCGGCCAGCGCAAAGTAGTCCTCCTCGAGGGTGGAGTCGTACCCGCCGTGGAAGAGCACGGTCGGGCGGGGGGTGCCCGAATCGTCGGCGAGGAACAAGTAGCCAGGAAGGGCCGTGTCCTCGTACGGGATGCGCAGGGCGCGGGCCGGAGTGTCGAGCAGGGCGGCCGCGTCGGCGAACGTCTGCTGGGAGGCCCTGGCGAGCCGCGCCGACTCGGCGTCGGCGGCGGGATCCTCGCGGCGGTAGAAGTCGGCGGTCCGGTAGTAGTTGGACGCGCGCAGCAGCGCCTCCCGGGCGCTGACTCGATGACCGGCGGCCAGCGCATCCCGGCCGATGCGCTCGATGCGCGCCGCCGTCGCGGCCCACTGGGCCGACCATGCCTCCTCGTCTCCCTCTGGGATCTGCCGGCAGGTGACCAGGACCTCGCCGAGGTCGGCGCCGCCATAGGCGGCGTAGCCCGCGGCACGCAGTGCCTCGAAGGAGAAGGACTCGTCGTCGTAGAGGAATTTCATCATCGATTCCCTTCCACGCATGGAACGCAACGGCAGCGTTCCGTCACGCTCAAAGCAACCGAAACAGCGAGGCTAGGCAACGGGTTCGGAAGACGTTCGTGACCGTCGCCATGGCCGAGCGGTATGACGAAGCCTTCCTGCGACACACTGCGATGCTCAGGGTGATCACGGCGAACTACTCGCCGCTTGGTGCCCGTGGCTACGGAAGTGGGTGGTGGCCGCTGCCGAGGCCCCGGCGAACTCGGTGGTATACGGGGCGAAGTGCCCGCCGGGGACCATCACCAGCTGCTTCAGTTCCAGCGCTTGGTTCTGCACATGGTGGTCGGGGACATGGCGCCAGAGTCGTGGGCCATCGCCCATCCCGAGCGCTCCGCCATGCTGCTCGCGCCGCGCGACGAGCTGGCGGCCGTCGACAACAGTGAGCAGCTCACTCATCTGGTGGCCGAGTACGAGCGGCTCGGCCTGATCAGCAAGGAGGATTCCGAGCTGATCATCAGCTCCCTGGCCGAGCCGCAGAACCCGGTCGGCGACCTCCAGGCGCCCGCCGCACTGATCACTTCCGTGGACGCCGCGGCGGACGCGGACACCATCCCGGCCACAGCCGCCGAGCACGACCGCAACCGCCTGCTTGTGCGCGACGGCACCGCCGTCATCGGCTCCGTCCAGGCCCGCCGCGCTGATCGCCCGCGCGGAGGGAAGGGTCCGTGACGCCGACGGACAGCTCTGGTAGCCGGGCATGGAGGAGCAGTTGGCAGACGCTTCCGAGTCCTCGCGGACAACGGTGAGCCACGCTTGGCCGGCGGAAGCCCCCCACCACTCCGATAGCATGTTCGAACTGGTGACGATCACCGTCATCACTTTCCACCTATTTAACCCATATCGAATCGGCCAAACGATTGATGTCTAGAGAGTCGCGGGTGTTTTTGCGAATAAACGGCAGAGTTGCGTTGGCCGCGTGGCGTCAACGGCGAACCATACTGTGGGCCGTAGCGGGTGTGGCGGCTCTTGGATTCCTCAGCGCACTGGAGATGACCGCACGCCGCTATGGCCAACCGGGGCCGATTACCAACCTGGTGAATGGGCTGATATTCGCCCCGAAACCGGGGCCGCTGTACGGCGGTTTGGCGTTGATGATGGTGGTGCTCACCTGGCGGCAGCGTTTCATCGCGGCTGGTGTCGCGATCGGCATCGACGTCGTCTTCGTGTTGGTGCGGTGGGCGGTCGACGCCAAGATGACCGACGGGCATTTCTTCGGCAACGGCGCGTTGTGGGTGATGTTGGGCTGTGGGGTCATCGCCGTCACGCGCCGCACCGGCGCCGAACGGGTCCTGCTGCTGAAGGGCGTCGGGCTGGGTCTGCTGCTGCTGGCGGGCCGCAAGGCGGGCGATACCTGGCTGCTCGTCACCTCGAAAACCCGCCCGGCGGTGCTCGACCAGTACGTGGCAACCGCCGATCACGCGCTGGGCAACCCGTCGTGGCTGGTGGGCCGGATGGTCAGGGCCACCAGCCCGATCGGCACCCATCTTCTCCACCTGGTCTACGCCCAGCTTGCGGTGGCCGCGGTCGTCGTGGCGCTGTACCAGCTGCGCAACGTGGCGGTCGAGCGCCGCTTCCCGCGCCATCATCTGGTGCGCACCTTCCTGGTCATCGGCCTCCTCGGCCCGACCATTTACATGATCTTCCCGGTGGTCGGGCCGGTCTTCGCCTACGGCCCGGGCGCCTCCGGCACCGGCGGCGTGCACTGGGCGGTGGCCAATCTCTGGCCGGACGCGCCGCCGCCGATCAACGCCCCGCACCCGGTGTCATACGACGAGATCACTCCCCGCAACTGCATGCCCAGCCTGCACACAGCGTGGGTTACCGCGATCTTCATTCATACCCGCAGGGCCCCACGGATTCTGCGGTTCGCGGGCACGTTCTGGCTGATTGCCACGCTCAGCGCAACGCTGGGATTCGGCTACCACTACGGCGTGGATCTCGTCGCCGGCGTCGTGTTCGCGCTCACGATCGAGGCAGCGCTGCGCTCGCTCGACCGTGGCTGGGACCGGTCAGGAATCCAGCTGGTCATCTACGGCGCTGCGGTCTTCGCCGCGCTCTTGGTGTCGTACCGCTGTATGCCGATGGAAATGGCCAGACATCCGTGGGTGTTCGGGCCACTTCTCATCCTGATGATGACCTCAGTGGTCTACGGCTACGTACGGACCACCAAGGTATGGGAACCGGCGGACGCACCAACGCGGCAACCGGAACCGCAACTCGAGCCAGTTTGAGTCGTTTCGCACCAGATTGCGGCCGAGCGATCTCGTCGACCACTATGAGAACCCCTCCGGCCGAGCCGGTGTGCTCGGCCGGGCTCTCATGAGCGCCGCCATGGAGGCCACAGGCCGCAAGCCCATGCCTCCTTCTGTCCCTCTGCCTTTACAGGTTGTGCAACCAGGGCATTACACTCGCCACACCTGACGGCACTCGTGCGGCTGGTTCGTACGCCGTGCAAGTGAGTGAGGCTTCCATGTTCGGGAAACAGATGCGGGCGTCGGAACTGCCTGAGGCAGAGGTCTATGCGACGTTCGAGCGGGTTCTCGAGCAGGGGTTGCAATCCCAGCAGGTCACTGACACGCTGCGTCGCCCTGGCGGGACACTCGACTGCGGACAGTTGCGTACGCGAGCGCTCCAGGCGCGGGACGACATCGCCGCGGCTGCGGCTGTCGAATATCGGAGCTACGTCGAGGCGCGGGCGGGCGTGGCCGCCAAGACGGGAGACCGTAGCGCGAACGACGTGTCGAAGCCCGGTGCGTTGAGCGCTGGAGGCGGCCTGCTGCCGCTGTTGGCAGTGCTCATACCGACTCTGGCCGCCGCTGCCGCAATCACCTGCTTGATCATCGGATTTACACTGCTGACCCTTGGAGGGCGCCCCTACATCGGCCACGGACTGATCACGGCGGGTCTGATTGCTGCGGCCGTGGCCGTGGGAGGGGCGGTCGGGGATCTGGGCTACCTGGTCGCGGTGGCGGTTCGCAATGGGTCGGATGATCTTGCTGACGTGCCAGAAAATGCCGCTTCCGGCGTGACGCGGGCGCGTGAGGCGTGGGAGCTGGCCCTGCTGGAACGGGGACTTCTCCCGTTTCTACTCGGTCGGATCGAAGAGAATCTCGCAGCGAACCGCGAAAACCCTCCTGACCGTCGGCCCGGGCCCGGTCTCGCCTAGGAGCAGCCTCTGGCCTGGGCGCGCAGTATCCGAGAGCCTGGGGCAGAGGCAGTTCGCTGATGGAGTGCGGTGGGCGAAGGCCAGAAAGAGACCGGAGTCGATCGGGGCGCTCGCGGTGATCCACCAGTCCCGCAGCCCGGTCTCGACGGCATCCGCTGTAGGGCGATTGCCATGGGGGAGGCCCCATCGTCAGCCGCCGGCCCCGTAGGACATAGGTTGGAACGCCGGTCACGACGTGATGCGTTTGGCCTGGCTGCTGCGGGACCTGCCTGTGGAGCTGGCGGGCGCCTGCGTTCGGACCCTGCCTCGCGGCTGCCGGCCCCGCCCCGCGTCTACCAGCCCAAGGGCGGCCGTCCGCCCAAGCACGGCAAGGAGTTCAGCCTTGCAAGGCTGCGGATTTGGACGGAACCGTCGGTGCGGCGAGATCCAGGCGGACGCGAAGCGGGCGGGCCTGCTCCGCATCGATGCGGATGAGCAGGTCCTGCGCATCGAGCGGCTAGGGCTGGACGGCGGCGTTCCCATGGGCATCGAGACGACCCACCTGTCCGTACGGCGCTTTCCGGGGCTGTGGCAGTAGCTGGCGACGTACCCATCGCTGTGCAGCTGTTGTCTCGGTACGACCGGTACGCCGAGGGCACACCGGTGGACTAGGGGTGCGCTCGGCTTACCGGGGGCTCCCGCTACAGTTCGTCGCCGCCCTGCGTCGGCCGACGCCGGAACGATCCGGCGCCGTATGACCGTGCGTCCGAGGGAGATTCAGCGGGGTGCGACCGGTCCGCTCCACGCCGTGGACGTGGACGTGGCGTTGGCCTGGACCCACGAGGGGCTCTGGCTCACCCAGGGGTAGCCCGCCGAGCGGCCGGGACTGAGCGGGGGAGCCATCGGCACCCTGTAGACCGGCGCCCGCATCCGCGAACTGTCGCTGCGGCTCCTCGCCGAGGCGCTCGGGCTGTTGTCCCGTGAGGCCGGGCGGCTACCGCCGCTGGCCCGCGCCGGGTCCCCGGCAGGTTCCCCGGATCTATGCGCAGTGGCCGAGCCGCCGTCGGCGCCCCGCCACCGGCTCGTCGGGCGAGGTGCGCCGACCGCCGTTCCAACGGCCCGTCTCGCGCGGCCGGAGCCCGACTCCGGCAGGCCCGCCGTCGTCCGACCGCCCGGGGCCGGAAGGGCTTGCCGGTGCTGCGGGTCACTCACGAGGTGCGATGCCGGTTCCTGGTTGGATGGGGCTTCGTCGACGCGCACCTCACCTCCGCGCTTCCCGGCACGCTTCCCTTCACCTCGGACATGCTCGTCCGCTCGTACATCCTCGTCCGCCGGATCCTGCGCTTCCTCGGCGGCGCTCCGGCCGTGGAAGACCCGGAGGATGCCCACGGCAGGCTGCGGGGCCTGCTCAGCACACGGCGCGTGCTCGTAGTACTCGAGAACGTCGAAAGCGAGGCGCAAGTGCGGCCGCTGTTCATAAACAGCGGGCCGGGCCCGGCCCTGGTGGCCGCACGGCCCGAACTGTCCGCGCTGCCAGCTCGCTTCCGGCACCGAATCGGTGCCCTGGAGCGGCCGGATGCTCATCGGACGCCAGCCGACCAGGTGGGGGCCGAGCGCTTCGGGCGCGGTGGCGGACAGGACGACGAGTGCGGCACAGGCCATGATCGTCCACCTACCTCTGCGGGGGATCCCTCTGCGGGACATGGGACTCCTCGTGAAAACACGGGACACTGTGCGCGGCGCGGGGCAGCACGGGAGCGACCACGTAGGGTGATTGAATGCCCGTATTTCATCACATACCGTGGCGATTTGAGGGGCTCACCATGCCGGGAAGTCAGGAACCGGGCGGCAACTCCATCCACTTGGCGACGGTGAGTAACGCCCCGCTCGTCGAGCAGGAACAGTAGCTAGAAGCCGGGCGGCGCGTCGTTCGCGGACGGCGCGGGGTGGAGTACTAGCTTGTTACGGGCTCTGCCGGTGATGGCAGTTCGATGCGGCGCTGGCTGGTGTCCACCGCGTGGGTGGTGGTGATGGGCGCCATCAAAAGGGCCTTCCTTGCCAGTTCGATCGTGCCGTTCTGCCCGGACCTGATGTCGGGGTTGGTGGCGATCTCCTGGAACTCAGCTCACCGAGGCAACCGAGCTCGTCGACCCACCGGCGCGTCGGCGTGGCACTCCTTGACGACGGCGGTCACCAGCCCTCGACGGGCAGCCACTCATCCATGCCCCGCGCCCCGTTGACCTGCGCCGTACGAAAGGCTGGGCGCCTCTTGCGGCAGTACGGGCTGCCCTTGCGTGGAAAGCGGCAGCACGCCGTGATCTCGGCCGGCAGACTGCGCGGCGACCGGCCCCGTCCGGGCCCGGCATCGTGCGGGTGACCTCCCGGTGCTGGGTCGGTCGGCACGCGAACTAGGCGCTTTGCGGCGCGGCGGGATCGAACACCCCCCCCGGATACCGGATGCCGCCGAAGCTGGCGCAGGGCCACTCCAGCACTCGGGGACGGGAGTCGGGGCGGCTTCCATGAACCCGGCGTCGACCGTTGGTCAAGAACATAAGTAAGTGCACCATAAGATGGATCTTACCTAACTTGTTTTGAACTAAAGGAAACAGATGGGCAGACAGATACGGCGTTTGGCGGCACTCGTTGCCCCTCTCGCGCTCGGTGCGGCACTGGTCGCTCCGGCCACCGCTCAGGCGGAGACCGTCGTCTCCGGAAACTACACCGCGGTGTTCAACTACCCCACGCCCACGACGTACGACTCGTCGATCAACACCTCGGTCGGCGACCTGATCGATCTCGCGGCGCCCAACTCGACGCTGTACATGGGCATGTACTGGTTCAGCAGCTCGGATCTGCAGGCGAGGCTCGCCGCCGCCCAGAGCCGCGGCGTCACGCTGCGCATCATCTCGGAGTCGGCGAACCGGGCCAGCAGCAACCTGGACAGTCTGACGCTGACGGGCAACTCCACCCTCACCTGGTGCTCCCGCGGCTGCCTGGGCAACGGCTCGGGCGACACGAACGCGATCGACCACGACAAGTACATCGTGTTCGACGCGCTCACCGACGGACGCACGAACGTCGTCTGGCAGAGCTCGCAGAACCTCGCGGGCGGCCAGGACGGCGAGATCAACAACGCGGTCGTCGTGTCCAACAACGCGACCCTCGCCTCCCGGTACCGCGCGCACTTCAACGACCAGATCAAGCATGCCGGCGACAGCCTGCACACGACGTACAACTACACCACGGGCGACCCGAACTCTCCCGTCGAGGCGTTCTTCTTCCCCCGTGACACCGCCTCGGACGCCACCCACTACGGCAACGCCGACATCCTCGCCTCGTTCATCGACAAGGTCGACTGCTCGAACGGCGGAAAGATCAGGATCTCGGCGGCCGAGCTCGACCAGCGGAGCACCCGCCCGGCCGTCTACGACGCCCTCCAGGCGAAGCGGTCCCAGGGGTGCAGCGTCGACGCGAACGTCCGTGATCTCAGCAACGGCGGCGGCAACAACGGCGTCAACGACCTGACCGCCCTGGACATCGCGGCCTACGGCAATCGCCCCGGCGGGTGCCGCTACAAGTCCTCGGCGACCGCCTCGTGCAACCACGGCACCACCCACTCCAAGTACCTGCTGACGGAGTGGACGAAGGCCGACGGCACCAAGGTCCAGCATGTGTACACGGGGTCCCACAACTGGACCTCGGGCTCGCTGAAGACGAACGACGAGACGCTGCTGCGTATCGACGACCCGACGGTCTACCAGGCCTACGTCGCCAACTTCGACAAGGTGCACTCGGGCGCCGTCGACATCGACGCCTCGAAGTACGGCTCGACGTCCCAGCACTACTCGCGGGTCAACGTGCAGGCCGGCGGCGACCAGCACTACAGCGCCATCGCCTCCGGCGGCACCTCGTCCGTCTACACCGCGGTGGTGTACGAGCAGGGCGACCGACACGACTCCTCGGACACCGAGCTGGGCACCGACGTGTACATCCGCATGTACAAGGACGGCGTCGCGCTGTGGAACGAGAAGCTGCTGAGCAACAGCGGCACCGCCGGCAACGCGACCTGGTCGCACCAGAAGCCCGACGTCGGCGTGGACGACCAGGGCAACGCGATCGTCGCGTGGGCCAAGGACGACGACGGCAACAAGTTCGCCGACATCGCCGTGGTCAAGGTGGCCCCGGACGGCACGGTGACCGCCCTGCCGCGCCCGCACGCCTCCGGTAGCGGGGACCAGCTGCGGCCGACGGTCGCGGTGGCCGGCGACGGCTCCTACACCGTCGCCTGGGAGAGCACGGCCGACGGCTCCACGCTCAACCAGATCTACGCCAGCAGCTGGTCCGGGACCGGTACGCTGCGCTACCAGGACGTCCAGGTCAGCACGATCAACTCGGGTGCAGCCGGGTCGAACCGCCGCCCCGACGCGGCGATCGACGACGCCGGGAACACCACGATCGTCTGGGAAGAGGATGCGGACGGCAACGGCGGCATCAACATCGGTCTCGCGAAGTTGAACACCTCGGGCGGCTTCGCCGTGGCCCGCAAGGTGGCCAACTCCCTCACCGACGGGCAGCAGACCGTTCCCGCGGTGGCGTCGACGGGCGACGGCCGGTTCGTCGTGGCGTGGACGGACGAGTACACCACCGGCACCGGCACGCTGGTGCGGCCGCAGCGCATCTACGACCGCGTCTTCTCCGCGACCGGCAGCGCCGCGGCGGCCGAGCAGCGGACCACCGAGGACGCCACCAGCAGCGGCCCGTACGTCGACAGCGAGCGGCCGATCTCCGACCAGGACACCGCCGATGTCGCGGTCGCCGACGACGGCAGCTTCGTGGTCGCGTGGAAGGAGTCCTTCGACGTGAACATCGGCGGGACCCTCTACGCGGGCAAGGACGACGTGTGGGCCCGCGGCTTCAACGCGGACGGCACGACGACCGGCAGGCTCCCCGCCTACCGGATGAACGTGGTGACCGGCGGCGGCCAGGGCGGCCCGGCCGTGACCCTGGCCTCGACCGGCCGGCTCGCGCTGACGTACTCGGACGACTACGACGGCAACGGCTTCAACGAGATGCGGCTGCGGGACGCGTTCAGCAACTCCTGAGTCTCGGGGAGCGCCATCACTCCTGAGCCCCGCGCAATCTGAACACCCAAGGGCGGCACCCCATCCAGGGGTGCCGCCCTTGGCACTGCGCCCGCCCTGGTCCTGACCCCCGTGCTAGATCACTCCGGGGAAGGCGGGCGTTGCCGTCGGCGCACACACGTCGGCGGTGGGGGCGGGGGAGCAAGTCTCGGCACCGTCACCGCCGCTGTTCTCCTCACCTGGCTCCGATCATGTTCTGGCAGGTGAGAGCGAGAGCGCGGCGAGTTCGCCCAGAACTCGGGCTGCCGGTGCCGGATCGACCAGCCACTTCAGGTGGCTGCTGGTGAGTGTACGGACGTCGTAGGGGTTCTCCGGCGTCAGCGCGTTGCCTTCGCGGATCATCCGGTCCTGCATGGCGAGCGGCACGCTGGTGTCCTCGGTCAGCCGGATGTACGTCTTGGGGATCCGCCCCCAGGTGTCGGCCTGTGCCCGGTCGTCGGGTGTGCCGACGTCGAGGTTCTCGTCGGGCTGGAAGGTGTTGAGGAAGACCATGAACTCCTCGTCCGTCCCGTCGGCGAGGAAGGCCGCCTTGAAGGCCGCGAGGGCGCCGGGGTCGGCGGTGCGGAAGTTGGAGCGCAGCAGCCCGAGCTCGGCAGGGTTCCCGACCATCGCCGATGCGATCCCTGTGGCGTCGACCGTGGCCATTTCGGGCTCGGCGTAGTAGGCGCTCACGTCGAGGTCGACGGGGCACCAGGCGGAGACGTAGACGATGCGGTCGATCAGGTCGGGCCGCTGGTTGGCTGCGACGGTGGCCGTCATGCCGCCGCGGCTGTGGGAGACGAGGATGACGGGCCCGTTCCGCTTGGCCCGCTCCAGTATTCCGATGAGGTGCGCGGCGTTGTCGGCGAGCGTGACGCCCCTGATGGCCCCGGGCGCGGTGGCGAGCCCTTCGATGTCCTGTGGTGCTTGGTACGCGCGCGGGTACGTCGCGGCGAACCCGTGCCCTGGAAGGTCGACGGCGACGGAGCGGTGTCCAAGGAGGCCGAGTTCGGCTTGGAGTGGTGCGAAGGAGAAGGAGTTCGCGAAAGCTCCGTGAACCAGTACGAACGTCGGGTGCATCTATTTGCTCACTTTCTAGCCTCTGCGGGCGTTCGGTGGCACGCCCGTCGCCTGTTCCGGCGCTGCGAACCACCTCGCGGCCGAGGTAACGAGTCGTCATCGCGTGACGCATCATCCCTGCCGCAGAGGCGTCTTCGTGTATGGCAGGCGTCAGCGGTCAAGCGCGGAGTCAGGAGCGCGAATTCCGAACGGCTGTCCGTCATCCGATGGTTCACAGTACTCAGTGAAAGATCATCCGTCCTACTGGGACGAGTCCTTCCGCTTGTGCACTACGGCTGGTCGCCTTGATCGCGCACCAGGTACTGACCCTCTACGGCCTGTCGATCCGCGGCAAGCGCGGCCAGCCACTGCGCCGCCCCAAGCACCTACGCTGCTTGCGTTCGTCACCCTCGGCTGCGCCGTCATCTGCTGGCTACGACTGAGCACCGCACTTTGTTGAGAGTAAGGGCAGCCGATGCGCCCCAGGGGATGGCCTGCTCGATGCGTCAGACGTAGCAGTCGGGCTCGCGCAGCCTCACATCCGGGATCTCAGCACGTCGACCTCACAGCCCGGCGCGAAAGGGTCGAAGCCGTGCTCGATCAGCCAGCGAACCACCAGCAGGCTTCGCAACGACCACCACCCGTGGATCACGTCGAGGTCGATGTCGATGCCATAGCCGGCGATGACGTCGTCGAGGTGCTCCTCGTGTCCGAGCGTGAAGGTGGCGAGGTCGTACAGGGCATCACCCTGGCCCGCCTCGGACCAGTCGATGATGCCCGTGACCTCGTCGCCGTCGACGAAGACGTGCGCGATCTGCAGGTCGCCGTGCGTGAACGCCGGCGTCCACGGCCGGAGCGCGGCTTCGGCGACCTGGCGGTTGCGGGTGACCAGATCGGCGGGCAGGACGCCGTTCGTCACGAGCAACTCGCACTCGTCGTCGAGTTCCGCCGCCAGCTCGACGATGCTCCGGCCAGCCCGACCCGGCCGGGACGGCAGCGGCGCGTCGTGCAGCTTCCGGATGGCGGCGCCCGCCGCGGCCCACGCCGCCGGCGCCCCGGTCGAAGGCCCGCCGAGGCGCCCAAGCGTCGTCCCCGGGAGTGCGGCGATCGCGAGCACGGGCGGCTTGCGCCACAAGACCTCCGGGGTCGGGACCGGCGCGAGGGACATGGCCTCGACCTCGACGTCGATGCGCGCCTGATCGGCGTCGACCTTCAGGAATACGTCGCCGACGCGCAGAGTCGCGCGCTCGGAATGGGCGACGACGACTTTGACCTCGTCCATGGGCGACCAGTATCCCGGGGATGTTCGCCGACGTCGCCGGGTTTATGGCGTGCGATTACGCGGCTGACCGCGTCCCGCTACCCAGCGGCTTCGTGCACGACACCGACCTCTGACCAGGTCAAGCCCACCGCTTGTGTCAGGGGTCCTTACAGCAAACCGGCCCCGCGCGAGGTCTGCTGATACAAGACGCGGCTTCGGATACGGGTCCTGGTGACCAGTCCGGAACGGTGCAGGATCCCGAGGTGGTAGGAGACGCTGCTCGCGGCCAGGAAGTGGCGCTCGGACAGTTCCGTGGTCGTGCGTGGGATCTCGAGGTCGGACAGGAGCTTGGCTCGGGTCACTCCCAGCAGTGCGCCGGCGGGGGACGTTGTCGCGGGTGCGGCGCCGGGCCCGGGACAGGCGGGGTAGACCAGCATCGGCTGTCGGCGTAGCGGTCCGGGGGGAAGCGGGTCGATGATCATGTGGAGGTCGGTGTTGAACACGGAGGGCGTGAGGACGAGGGAGGTGTTGTCGGCGATCTGGCCCCGGAAGCGGGTGACCAGACGTAGATGGTCACCGCTCCACATGATCCGGGGATGGAGACTGGTGAGCATGCCGGCCAGGCCGTCCCGAGCGGTTGTCTGGGCTCGTCGGGCGATGTCCGCCTCGATCCGGGCGCGCAGGGGCGCCCAGTTCGGCCCGATCGCCGTGTGCCACAGCTGGTCCAGTTCCGAGGCCATCCGTTCGGCGAATGCGCGCTCGCCCTGTTGCACCGCATCGAGCACGGATCTGGGGGCGAGGCCGCCTTGTACGCGCATCGCCCGGTTCCCGTCGATCATGATCTTGAGCTCGGTGCTCAGCCGCTCAGGACCGGCGCTGGCCACTTCGTGTAACTCGTCCTGGACGGCCATCTCCGGGGTGTGGGGCTGTGGGGTGAGGAAGTCCGGGACGTAGTCCCACGATCCGCCGAACAAGGACCCGAGCAAGGTCAGCTTCTCGTTGCGGATCGTCTCCCGCAGACGAGCGCTCCACCCTTGATTGCGGGACGCCGTGTTCTGCCGTACCAGCCACAGGGCATCGATGGTGTTGCCGAGCGGCGAAATAGCAAGGCGCGTGTTCGCCAGAGTGTGTGCGTCCATGTCGATGCGCAGCACGGCCACCCCCCCCCGTTGGACCTGCCTGTGTACGTGGCTCCGCCCATGACCTGATCGAACCAAGAGGGCCGCCACACCTACATCATTGTGCACTCAATCTGCCCTCGGCCAGAGCCCGCTGGAGTCGTTGCTGCTATGTCTCCTCAGCTGTGGGAGGCAGATTGTGCCATGCGTGTCTGCATGTGCCTTTGCAGTGCGTTTTACTCCGGCGGGTGTCGGCGACGCTGAACACGGAGACGATCACTCGGAATGCCTTGATGTGTTCGTCGGCGGGGAGGTCGGCGAAAGTGCTGCGGGGCGGGTCCATGCAGATCATCACTGAGGGGTTGGCTGTGGGTTCCCCCCGGAGCGTGCCACTTCGGCGCGTCCGTCCGGTCATTTCTTGATCATTCCACGTTGACGGTTCGGGGCGGGGGACCGCCCGGCCCGGCCGTACCCGTGGCCGGGCCGGTGTCTGCGACCAGGCCGGTATCTGCGGCGGCCCGGAGCCGCACACGGTCCCCCCGGCCGAAGCCTGGCACTCCGGCGCCGACATGTGGAGCGCGGATCAGCGCAAGGCCTTCGGCAACGGCCCGAAGGACCCCCCAACTGCTCATGCCGTCGCAGTCGCCCAACAGCTCGAAGCCCGATAGCGGGCCGGCCGACTGCAAGCCCACCAACCACGCCTTCTGGTGCACCTACGCCAAGGACTCCACGCCCGTGAAGCCGGTGTGGAAGCTGACCACGACCTCCCCGGAGGAGCCGGCATCGTCCTCCCTGGGGCCCTTGCACGAACTGATCCGGTCCTGCAGTTCGCGTCGGGCCGCTCGCCATGGGCCGGTGGCGAGCGGCGAGCGGCCCGAGGGAGGCATTCGGCGCCGAACCGATGGCGACGTGGGCGTGGACTCTTCAGTGCCGAGTACCGGTCAGCGGGTGAGTACGCCGAACTCGTTCCCGGTCCAGGGGATCTGGGAGTCCACCGGGGGCTTCACCACGCGGGTGGGTGCGGTCCCGGCGACCTTGCCGTCGTTCGTTCCGACCGACCAGACCTCCGATGTGTTCGCCCGGACCGGGAAAGTGATTTCGGGCTGCCTGTCTCCGTTGAGGTCGGTGGTCTTGAGTAGTTGGGGGATGCGGTAGACGCCGGCGGGGCGGGGCAGGCCGGCCGTGTTGTAGGCGTAGAACGCGGCTCCGGTGCCGGTCACTCCCTTGGTCGAGCCCTTGAGTACGTACATGCCGCCCCCACTGATGTAGCAGTGTTCGCAGGTGGCGTGGTGCTCGCCGGGAGCGCCGACGATCAGCTCGGGGTAGCCGTCCCGGTTGAGGTCGCCCGCGGCGACGTCGATGCCGAAGCCGTCCCCCGCCTCCACGCCGCCCGGGATGCCGGTGCTGTCCTCGGTGAACGTCTTGGTGACGCGGTTCTCGTCCACGCCGCCGGACGCGCCGTAGCTGATCTGGACCCGGCCTGCGTGGCGCTCGGAGTCCCTGTCGTACGCCGAGTCGCCCACCGCGACGTCGCCGTATCCGTCCTTGTCGAAGTCGGCGATCACGACGCTGTCACCGCCCTGAACGGTGGCCGGGGTCTGGCGCAGCCCGGACGCACCTCCGAGCAGCACCCGGCCCCTTCTGCGCTCCTCGCCGAGCACCACGAGGTCGTCGGCGGGGCCCTTGTTGATCCGGCCCACGGCCAGCCGCTTCTGGGCGTCCGTGTAATTGAACATGGCGCCCACGTCCACCGGCTGGACCGAGGCAGGCGTGCCGTCCGCCGTGAAGGGCCCCCGGTACAGGCGGATCGCCATGGAGTAGCCGACGATCAGGTCGGTCTTGCCGTCTCCGGTGAAGTCGCCGGCCTTGAGCACCGTGCCGAAACCAGGTCCGGCCTCACTGCCGGGTATCCGGGCGCCGCTCCTGAGGCCGGTGGGGCTGCCCCAGAGCAGGGAGACCTCGTCGAGCGTCTTGGAGCGCGAGGCGACCGCGAGGTCCGCGTAGCCGTCGGCGTTGAAGTCGCCGTTGGCGAGCGTTCGGCCGAACCGCTGGTCCTGCCCCGCGTCGCCCGGCACGCCGGGGCTGTTCTGGGTGACGGCCTTCAGGCCGGTCTTCTGGGCGCCGTACTTCGAGCCGTACGAAACGGTGACGTAGCCCGCGCTCAGGGCCCGGGTGGGATTCCCGTCCGGACCGGGGACGTTCACCGCGCCGTCCGGGGCGCCGATCGCGAGATCGTGGTACCCGTCACCGTTGAAATCGTCGGCGTACCGGGTGGGCGCGGGACCCGTGGTAGCGGCTTGGGCCTGGGTACCACCGGCGGAGGCCGGCAGGCCCCCGGTCAGGGCCGTGATCGTCGTGGCCGCCGCGGCGATCACGACGGCACGACGGATATGGCTGCGCACTTCCGTTCCCCCATATATGAACTCGATTGATTGCACCCCCAAGACCGTTGACGGGCCGGAAGGGTTGTGCGGATCTTGGTGGTTCGTTTCCAGTCGCTCGGCACCGGCGTACGACGGTCCACCGGGAGCCTTCGCACACTGTCAGGGGGAGCCCCACCCCACAGCCGTCGGCATCGGAGCGGGAGTGCGAGCGGAACAGGGCGGCGATCGATAGCGGGCAGACGTTCCGCTCCGGCAGCCCTCGGACTGGCGGAGGCGGCTCGGGCCCTCACCGTCCAGCACCCGCCTCGCCCGCTGAACTACCCGCCGGGCGCGGTGCCATCGGTCACGGACAAGCCCCGAGGATAAGGGGTGCTGAAGGGTCATAGCGGACACCACGGGCTCGCGCGAACAGACTGCGGGCACGGGGTGCTCCCGCAGGGCGGCGTCCGTCTCGTACCCGCCGCCGGGCCCCGCACCACCCACATCCTCTGGGTCGGCGTCCTCGCGGCCGCCCGCACTTCAACAGCCATGACCGATTGCCCGCCGCGGGCTTGGTGGTGGCCGTACTCCTCAGCGCGCTGCGGGTCACGGTGCCACCACATCCGTTCTCCCCGGGGTGCGGTCGCCCTGCAGGAGAGAAGCGACCGCGATCAGAAAAGGCGGTGGGCTCGGATCCTCTTCTCGGGGAGGCGCGCCTCTGGGGCGCCTTGGCGCCCCAGAGGCGGATCCGGTCAGGATTCGCTGGTGATCAGGCGCACGGCCGGGGCCGACACCAGCTGGCTGCCGGGCACTTCGGGAATCCGGACGTTGACGAAGCCGCCCTCGATCGCGAACTCGATGCCGTCGGCGCGGTCGACGGGGCGGCCCTCGGCGTCCTTGAGGGTGTAGCCGGACACGAGCTCGATTGCGCCCTTGCGCCAGTCGCGGTTCACGCCGCTACCTCCGGGAAGTCCAGGTCGGGCTGGGCAAGGTGGTTGAAGTAGTTCGACAGGGTGTTCAGTGCGATGTGGGCGACGATCTCCGCGAGTTCGGCGTCGGTCACCCCGGCGGCGCGGGCGTCGGCCAGTGCCTTGTCCTCGACCTGGCCGCCGGTGCGCATGATCTCGCGGGCGAGGTGCAGGATCGCGTCGGCGTGCGGGTCGGTGTCGTCCGCCGCCTGGCGGGTGCGGGTCAGCTGCTCGTCGGTCAGGCCGAGCTTGTGGCCGCGCAGTGTGTGGGCGCTGACGCAGTACGTGCAGTGGTTCTGCTGCGCGACCAGCAGCGCGAGCTGCTCCCTCAGTCGGGTGCGCAGGACGCCCCGGGCGAGGTGGTCACGCAGGGCCAGGTAGCCGCCGAGGGCGGCCGGGCCGTTGGCGAGCGCGGCATAGAGGTTGGGTACGCGGCCGAGCTGGCGGTGGGTTTCGTCGAGCAGACCCGAAGAGTCTGCGGTGAACTGGGGCATACGGGGCATTACGACCTCCAGATGGTACCGACCGGTTCCGTTTTGGCTGAGCCAGACGGTACTGATCGGTTCCGTCTTCGTCAAGATCGGGATACACTGGGCCCATGGCCACCCGAGCACGCGAACGCCTCCTCGACGCCGCCGAGGATCTCTTCTACGCCGAGGGCATTCGGGCCGTCGGCGTGGAGCGCATCCTGACCGAGTCCGGAGTCGGCCGGGCCTCCTTCTACCGGCACTTCGCCGGCAAGGACGACCTGGTGGTGGCGGTGCTGCAGCGACGCGACCGGGCCTGGCGTACCTGGCTTGCCGAGAGAGTGGACGCGCTCGGCGGGCAGCCCCTGGACGTTTTCGACGCGCTGGCCGAGCGTTTCGCAACTGCCGACTTCCGCGGCTGCGCCTTCATCAACACCATGGTTGAGACCGCCGACACGGGCAGTTCCGCGTACCGGGTCGCGGCCGAGCACAAGGAGCGCGTCACGTCGTATGTCGCGGGCCTTCTCGGGGGCGCGGGTCACGAAGATGCCGAGGCACTCGCGCGGCGCTTCGTCCTGCTGATGGACGGGGCGATCGTCACCGCGCTGCGGGAACGAACCACCGCCCCGGCCGCCGAGGCACGGGCGGTGGCGGCAGCCGTGCTGGGCGGGGCGGCTTGAATTGCCGCTTCCGCATTCGCGTCCCAGCCATCACTACTGCACCTGCCCTTGCCGGAATTCTTGTCCGTTGTCGAGGCGGGTGATCTGCCCTGGATCGGTGATGGCTTCGGGCAAGGGATGCAGCGGTCGGGCGTTCGCTATGCCGCGGTAGAGCCGGTGTCCGTTGGAGAAGTCTTCGAACTCGCGCAGGGTGTGCCGCTGGGTGTTCAAGTACCAAAGCGCCCTGGCCAAGCAACGTTCATTCGTCTCCGCTCAGAGGCTGCAGACCAGCGAGACGCCGCAGGCCCTGCAACCGTCCAGCGAGGCCGGCGAGCAGAAGATCGCTCAGGGGTCCGGCCAGAGTGCGTCGTCGATGCAGGCAACGCCGCTGCGAAAGAGCGGATCCTCGCCGCCGTGGCCCTCACCAAGGAACGGCGCCGGGCGATGCCGGACACCCACACAACCGCCGGCAAGGTGATCAACCACTTCAGCTTCTGCCGCTGGCGCTACAACACAGCCATCAAGCTCAACGGCCAGGGTGAGGTCGAAGGCACGGTCCGGTTCCGGGAGACCGAAATCGACACCGGCTCCGACAACATGCGGGTCGCGACCATCGAAGCGCACACCTGCAAGGTCGCCGACATCTCCTCGAACCGCTTCACCGAGACGGTTGGGGCCTGGCGGGATGAGTCCATCGCCTACGGCCTGGTGTCTGCCAAGGGCACCGGCACAGGCCACGACGACATCGCGACCGGCGTGTACCAGCACCACTGGAGGTCGCTGGCGACGGTAGCAAGTTCTACGACCAGGGGGTGACCTTCGACCGTGTCGTGCCGGTGTTCTCCTACGACCGCGCCGAGTGCGACACTGCGGGCGTCACGAACCACGTCTACGACGCGCTGTACCGGCCGCAGGCCACCTACCCGCACAAGGCCGACAAGGTGATCCCGGGCGACATCTGGACGGTCGGCCGCCCCTGCACCGCAACTGGGCCGACTACGACGCTGCCGCAGCCGGCGTGCCGGGGCCTGAGTCGTCCCAGTGACAGCTACATGGAGGGCGCCGGCCTGAGTGACGGGAACTTCTCCGTCCGCTACGTGCTGGGTGCCGAGAACAGCAAGGCTGGCTCGGAGTTGTCCGACTGGTACGGCGGTGACCGGATCCTGCACAACCACGCGTACGGCATCTTCGTGAATTAACCAGCCTGCGCCAGCAGCGGGGGCGGACCGTCCGGCCGCCCCGGACCTCCCAGAAGGGGTCAGCGCATGTTCAGTGGGGGCTTTCCTTTCGTACGGGCCATGTGCCCTCGTCGGCTGCTGGTTTCGGAGGGAGTCGGCGGTTCCTGCGCTGCGGAGGGAACGAAGACGATCACATACGCCTCGAAGCCCTCACGAACACCCGATTCCTCGCGCTCCGTAGCAGCGTTGAGTCGTCCGTGGGAGTCGCTCCGGCCCTGTGACCATACCTGTGCGCGGTAGATACGGGACGGATCCAAGTCCACAAACTGCTCACCCGGTTCAGCTTGCCGACCGAACACCTCAATCGATTCACGAGCTTGCCGGGCCGGGCCGTTCATCGTGTCAAACGCTGCCATGCGGCCCTTGTAGACCGGCTGGTAGTCCACCGAAGCGACCAGGGTCCAGACCGGGCCTGGCGCCTCGTCCAGTTGGTCGTTGACGGCCAACACGACCGGAGCAGTGTGCTCCTGAACCCGCGACGTCACGACGAGCTGGCCGGGAGCCGTGATGACCGGTTCGGAAGTGTGGAAATCCGGCTTGCTCTCCCTGCGCTCGAAGCCTCGTTCCCAACGTCGCCTACTGAGAAGTGGCTGTAGGCGATGCTGACTGCTCCTACCTCGCTGATCTCTACACGTCGGCTTTGTTCAGTATCCGAAGGTGCGAGGTCTCCTGCGCGACGGCCGGTGCTACGAGCTCACGCCGCTAGCCTCCCCGCTGCTTGACAAACGGCATTAGGAATCAGCGACATCACTCTCGCGTGGAACGAGGCGATCTCACCGATGAGCAACAGACGTTCTCGAAACTCGCCTGCAAAGCCAGCCACTGCATACGCGGCGTTGTGGCCGTCAGGTGTGGCGGTGCTGCTCGATGAGGTCGTCTATGAGTACCAGGGTGTCGGTCTGGGAGAGTGTCCTGTCGTGCAGGTCCCCGAAGCACCGCTGATAGTGGCACAGGAGTTCAAAGTCGTCCCGGATCGTGAGTGCGCCTCCTGGCTCTGTCAGGCCGTGAGGGGCAGGGCGCGCAGATCGGCCTTCCTGCGCGTGGCCAGGCCCTTGAGGAATTCCAGTTGCCTGACCATGGTCGTCGGTCCCCCCACCTGGCGGCGCAGCGCCGCCTCGTCCAGGATCATCTGCAGTTGCGGGCCGTTCTCGCTGAGGATGCGTCCCTGGAGGCGGGTAGTGCCGCTCTCGTAGCTGAGGTAGTGGCTGAGTGCATGGCCGGTGAGGTCGTTCATGGCCCTCAGGTCGTCCGTCAGTTGCGAGCGAGTCGCGCACGAAGGTCTACCGGGCCACGGCCTGGAACGGGGCGAAACCCACGGATTGATCACGACCCGATCCGCGCCCTAGACGGGCTGTGGGGTGGGTGTTGCCGGAGCGGCCGCGACCTTGCGGGTCTCGCGCATTATCAGCAGGCCGTTGACCACCATCAGTGTCGCGGTCAGGCAGTGGACGCCGAGCGCGGTGGCCACGGAGCCGTGGTGGGCCAGCACGGTGGCCATGTCGCCGTACGCGGCGAGGGCCTCCACCAGCAGCACCCAGCCCAGCGCCCGGCGGTGGCCCGTCACCAGCAGGATGCCCAGGACCAGGGCCAAGACGACGTCGCGGATTCCCTTGATGATCAGGAAGCCGTCGCCGTCGCCGGACGGCCAGTTCGGCAGGCCGAAGCCCGGCGCCGTCGTCTCCGGGCTCAGGATGAACTCCCCCCCGAACCAGAGGATGAAGAGGATGAAGGCGGCGGCCAGGACGGTGTTGATCTTCTTCAGCGACATTGTTCTTCTCCTTGCGAGTCCTCGTCGGCTTGGTGAGCTTCGTGGAGCTTGCTGAGTCCTGTGGGGCCTGATCGGGCCACGCGGACGCGGCTGATCGAGGGGTGTAGTTTGCCGGGATCGCAGTTGTGGGATCTGAGCGGAAGCTGCGTTCCCGAATGTCGGGGTTTCGTTGGCCAGCTGCCGCCAGGGGAGTGGGGATTGCGCCACCGGCGCGGCGTCGGCCTGCGGGTCAGAAGTCCGAAGCCCTCTCGGGCTCACCCCGGACGGGGCAAAAAGCCGTCGGCATACGGGGGAGAACCAGCGCACGTCGGGGGCAGCGGCGGTATCAGACGAGGGCGGTGGCGAGCAGGGCGAAGGCGGCGATGATGACGGCGACGCGGACGTAGTGGAAGCGGTCCCAGCGGTTCATCTGCTCCTTCCAGTCGGCAGGCCGGTTCTCGGGGGTCCACGTCTTGCCCCGGTTGTTGATCGGGACGAGCAGCAGCACCGACATGACCACGCTGACGATCAGCAGTCCGGTGGCGGTGGCGACGAGTCCGGCGCCGTGGTGGTGCCACCCGGCGACGGCCCAGATCGCACTGAGGGCGAGCGAGCCGATGTACCAGAACGGCATCAGGGCGCCGAGCATCCGGCCGCCGTGGGCGCGGCCGAGCTGGCCGCTGTCCTCGGGAAGCGCGTCCAGGATCCGGTTCATGATGAAGGCGACGGAGAACTCCACCCCCACCATCAGGCCGACGACGACGGTGGTGACGACCTCGAGTGCGTTGAGCATGGCGATCCCTCCGTGAACTAGCGCTGCTAGCTGATGAGGCAACGCTAGTACTGCTGACGCTCGATTGTCTAGCGGTGCTAGGATCGAATCATGTCGGTACAGGAACGCAAGCAGCGCGAACGGGCGGAGCGTGAGCGCCTCATCGTGGCGACAGCCCGCGAACTCGCCGAGCAGCAGGGCTGGGACGCAGTCACCACCCGCCGGCTCGCCGAGCGCATCGAATACAGCCAGCCCGTCCTCTACAGCCACTTCCGCGGCAAGCGCGAGATCATCGGCGCCGTCGCCCTTCAGGGGGCCGCCGAACTGGCCACAGTGGTGCGGGCCGCGACCTCCGCCGCGGACGGCCCGCGCGCCCGGGTCGCCGCTCTGGCCCGCGCCTACCTCGACTTCGCCGCACGCAACCCGGCGGTCTACGACGCCTTGTTCCAGCTTGACGGCGGCCTGGCGTACGCGCAGGAGGACACCCCCGAGCCTCTGAAGGACGCCTTCGCCGCCCTGTTGGAGACTCTCGCCGAGGTCGCCGGGGACGGCGTCCCCCCGGGGCTGTTCACCGAGGTGTTCTGGGCGTCCCTGCACGGCCTTGCGACCCTGACCCGCGCGGGCCGCCTGCTGCCCGAGGACGCCGAGCCGAGGGTGGAGCTGCTGGTGGATCGGCTCGCCGTGGTCTGACACGCCGTCCCGGCGGGCACGCAGCCGGGGCCCTCGGGCCCCGCCACTACCTGCCTGCGGCAACGCTTCCTGTCGCTGGCGTCCACACGGCGCAGCCGCAGATCGCCGGGCCCCGCACCCCAGACGGGGCACCCGCCCCGGAGGCTGCGATGCTCATTGATCACGACCCGATACGCGCCCTAGGCCACAATGCGAGGTCCTCGGTCCGGCGCTCCGGACCGAGAGGCGCTGAGCGGCACGTCACCGCACGGCTGGCGCTGGATGAGGCACTGACAGCCGCTCTGCGCCACGCCCGGGTTGGCTGTCGTCGGTTGATCCGTGTACCAGGTCCGTGCCCAGTCGCGTCGGGGCGTGGTGGACCGTTTGGCCGTTGCGGACGGTGGCGATGAGGCCGGACTCGCGCAGGACGGAGGCGTGTCGCGAGGCGGCTGCGGCCGATACTCCGAGAGTCGCCGCGAGCCGTCCGGTAGTCAGGCCCGGCGTCCTGACCACGGCGACCAGTGCCGCCGCCCTCGTCGCTCCCAGGAGCGACACCAAGGCCTGGGCCGGAATGTGGAGCTCGGGGTCGCGGGTGATGGCGCCGGCGGTAGCGGGGTAGGTGACCGTCACCGAATCGGCCAGCGGGTCGAACATGATTCGGGAGGCCAACGCCGTGGGCTGGAAGATCAAGGGACGCCCTTCGAGGGACTCTTCGGCTTCGATGATGGTGTTCAGGAGCAGTCTTTGACCGTCCCAGCGGATCGACGGGTGCAAGGAGTTCAGCATGTCGTCAATGCCGCCGATCGCGGTATGGACTCCTGCCCTGGCTGATGCGGTGGCGACGGCCGAGGTGATCCCTCGACGGTAGGGGTCCAGGGCCGTGGTGCGAAAGCTGGTGAGGATGTGGTTCAGCGTTCTCACCGCGCCCGAGTGGCCATCGGCAAGCGCGCGGGTGAATGGAGTCAGGGCGCCGGATCGGGCCAGGTCCCGCAGATGAGCGGTAGCTGGTGGGGAGTCAGGGTCGATTCCTGACGGTGTTGCGTGGGCGACCTGATCGAAGAACGCCGGAATGTACATGTTCGTATACAGGTCGAACAGCCTGCTGTCGTTGGGGTTCCAGCCGCGGGCGACCTCCAGCCGCCACCCCGACGGAGTTCGGTTGGGGGTCCGGTCGGCCAGTTGAGCCCCGCCCATCGCGAGCTCGTAACCGAAGTCAGGCGCGTCGGCGACCTGTAACCGCTCCAGGTCATCCGTCGACAGACTGATCCGTATCAACCTGGCTCCCCCCGGGGCCATGCGCTGGCGAGTCGGCCTCAGACCTTTTGCATGGACACGCAAAAGCCTAGCGGCTTGGGGCACTGACGGTCGATCGTGGAAACACGTCTTCGGCTGCGGCCGGTGCAATTGGCCACTTCCCATCCCGCTTACTGGTTCTAACAAAAGCGGTTTGATCATGTGACTGTCGGCTTGATCACTCGTTGATGCGAACATGAGGAAGCGTCAGTCGCGGCCGTGGATCGTGTCGGACGAACTGTGGTCGCTCATCGAGCCGTTGCTGCCCGAGCCGCCGCCGAAGCTGGTGGAAGGGCGGCCGCGAGTGCCTGACCGTCAGGCCTTGTGCGGCATCCTGTTCGTCCTGCACACCGGCATCCAGTGGGAGTACCTGCCCCAGGAGCTCGGCTTTGGCTCGGGCATGACCTGCTGGCGGCGCCTCGCGGCCTGGAACGAAGCCGGCGTCTGGGACCAGCTGCACCAGCTGCTGCTGAACAAGCTCCGGTCGAAGAACCAGCTGGACTGGTCTCGGGCGGTGATCGACTCCTCCCACGTCCGGGCCGCCCGCAGGGGCCCAAAAGCGGACCCAGCCCGGTCGACCGCGCACGCCCGGGCAGCAAACACCACATCATCACCGACGGCCAAGGCATCCCGCTCGCGGTGTCGCTGACCGGTGGAAACCGCAACGACGTCACCCAACTGCTGCCACTGTTGGACAAGATCCCGGCAGTGGCCGGAGTCGTCGGACGGCCACGCAGGCGGCCCGACATGCTCTTCGCGGACCGCGGCTACGACCACGACAAGTACCGTCGGCTCCTACGGCAGCGCGGGATCCGGCCCGCGATCGCCGAGCGGGGGCAACCGCACGGCACCGGCCTGGGCACCTTCCGCTGGGTCGTCGAGCGGACGATCTCCTGGCTGCACGGTTTCCGCCGCCTGCGCATCCGCTGGGAGCGACGCGACGACATCCATGAAGCCTTCCTCGGACTCGCTGTCTGCTTGATCACCCACCGGCACGTCCAGAGGCTTTGTTAGGGCCATTTAGCGCAAGGCCGGCTCGAGCAGCAGCAACCCGGGGCGCTCCAGCTAACGCCTCGTCAACATCGTCCTCCGGTATGACCGTTCGCCGGAGGATCACCACAGTCAGTTGACGCACAAACGTCAGGGGGAACACATGAACCTCGCCCGAAAACTGGCAACCGGAGTCATCGCCGCGGGGCTTGCCACCGCTGGCCTCGCCGCCGCCACGCCCGCAAGTGCAACCGTCTACAACGTCGGGAGTGCCTTGGCCGGTGCCGGTACCGCCGGCGCCACAGCGCGCCCCGGCCCGCAGCTGCACGCGAGCAAGCCGACCACGATCCGGCCCGCCTGCTGGAGCCCCATCAACATCGGGCAGCCCGGCAACGTCTACGGCTGGAACGGCAATTACGCGGGCCAGGTCGAGCAGCAGTACAACACCTGCGATGGCACCGTGTGGGCGCACTTCCAGTGGTACGGGCCGTACCAGGCTGCCAACCGTGGTGACACGATCACGCTTGTCGTGAGCTCGCCCTATGGCGGCGTGTACTCCACGCCGTATCTGTTCCACGCGAGCGGAGACAAGGACGACTACGCCGGCGGTCTCAACCACGGCATCCCGAACCCGGACGCCTGGCGTGCGGGCGCCCAGTGGAACCAAAACGGCTGCGTCGCGTGGGGCACGCTGCACTGGTACGGCGGTCAGGACTGGTCCGCCCCGACGGCCACCTGCGGAAGCTGGGTCGCCCCGTCCTGAGGCGAGTAGCTGAGCGCCCGGTGTGGGAAGGGTGGACCGTCGAGGTCAATCCGCCTGCCGCTGGGGCACTACGTCGGTGTGGCCTTGATCTGCCCAGGTCAAGGTCACACCGATTGCAATTGGTGGGGCAACAGTCACCGCGCAGTGGCTACCGAGCCCGGCCACGTGGCGAGGTTCGGGCGGGCGTCCATGGCGAGGTTCACCTCCCCGTACGGGCGTACGGGGGACCAGAACAGCGGGGTCAGGCCGCGCCGATCGGCTGGAGTGAGGAGGCCGGCCCCACGTGGAGCGGCATCCGCTCGCCGTCGTGGCTGAGGCGTCGGCGCTGGAAACGCCACCGCCGCCTGCTGCCTCTACCTGTTCCGCATGCGCCGCGGAGAGCTCCGCGGCGCTGACCACGGGATGCGCCAGGCCCTCAGTCGGGCTCGCTGGGTGCGGCAGTCGACCGCGATGCGGCTGCTGCAGAGCGGTCACGACTGCCCTGGCGCCCGGACGTCCAGACTTCACGGGCGATCACGACGATGCCGGAGGTGATGGTGAGCGCCAACTCGGGAGATGCTCATGCCACAGATCCTGGAGAAGGTCCGGACGAGAGAGGCCCCAAGGTGCGGCGCCGAGCGCGGCCGTGGCGGACCAAGCCTGTCACGGTCCGCTCGCAGTGACTCTGGATGCCTCGCGCGGGACGTCGTCTCTGATGAAAAGCCGCTCCGCGCGGTCAGCCGAGCACGCGGGGCTGACCTTGCCGGTCAGAACGGCGACGCCTGAGGGCCCGCCCCTACGGCTGGAGGATGGTCCGCTTCAGCCTGCGAGGCGGTGGGCAAGGTGGAGCAGATCTTCCAGGTACAGCACCCGTCCGTCGAACCCTGGGAGGGGGACATGGAGCGGCCGGGTCCAGCGGGCGGGGATCGCACCCAGTCCGTAGTACGCCCCCGCGAGGCCTCCGGTCACCGCGGCGACGGTGTCCGTGTCACCGCCAAGGTCGATCGCCGCGCGTAGCGCGTCCTCGAAGCTGGTGGTGGTGCGCAGGGCCCAGACGGCAGAGCCCAGGCAGGGCCAGACGGCCCCGTTGAACTCAGTCGCCTGATCAGGGTGCCAGCCGGGAGCGAGGACTGTGGCGTAGCGCGCGCGGTGGTCGGAATGGACACGAGCCAGGATGTCCGGGAGCGCAGTGAGGGGGTCGGCGTCTTCGAAGGTGACGCGGATGAGTTCGTGGAAGATCGCGGTGCCTTCCCAGGCCGCGCGGTCACCGTGGGTGAGGGCAGCGATGCGGCGGGCCGCTTCCATGGTGGCTTCTCGGCCGGCGTGAGCGAAGTGGACCGCGGATGTCGATGCCCGCATCAGGGAACCGTTTCCAGCAGCTCGCTGGTTGAGCTGGAAATGGATCGCGGCGGCGAGGTCCCAGGGCATGCCGCTGGTTAGGACGTCTTCGGTCTGCAAGCCGATGTCCTTGGGTTCCGATGCCGCCCACCGCTGGAAGCGGGCGAAGATGTCCGGAAGATCCAGTCCGCCCCGCTCCAGCAGGGACTCCGCGACCAGGACGGCCATCTGTGTATCGTCGGTGGCCTCGCCCGGGTCCCAGCCGCCGCCTCCGCTCATCTCGCCGCCGGCACCAGGCACAGGAAACCGCGCAGAGAACGCGCCCGGGGCGCCGAACTCGAAGGGGCCGCCCAGGGCGTCACCCACAGCTGAGCCGATGACCGCGCCGGCGGCCCGCTGAATCCGCTTCATTCAGGCAGGCTATCTGTGCCATCTCGGCGGCCGCGCGGCACTGTTCCTTCTCTGGCTCCTCAATCATCGCCAGCGAACGCGTCTCGTCCTACGGCGGTTTAGAAGCTGCTGCCTTTCCGATCTTGAAGTGTGGCGGCCGAGCGGGAGTCTCATTCGGGCGCTCGCTGCCTTGGTACGGGACGGGTCAAGTAACGCCGGCTCAACGCATGGTGCGCTTGGAACGAAGCTCGTTAGTGTCGACCGTCGTCAATGCCACGTCCAGCGGCACGCCCGTACCAGCCGCGGCGGCCAGTCGCTCGCGCACTTCGCGCGGTGTACGAGGCCGCCATCCGGGCCCGTCACAGCAGCCCGAGTGGAACGTGACACCGGCGTTCAGCAGGGCGGTCAACGTCCGCCAGCTAGCCGTGTCGCGCCGCTTCGGCACGGCGAGGTCCTGGCCCGCGTCGATCAACTCTCCACCGCAGCGCGGGCATCGGCTCGCCCACGTGCCGCGCTTCTTGAACGAGGAACGGCAGGGGAGGCAGACGTAATGCCGGTTCGGAGTCGACCCTCGAAAGCACATCGCACCAGTATGGCAAGGGGACCTCGCCCACCCAAGCGATTATGAAGACGTGGCTATTGCCGTTCCGATCTCGACGTGTGTTGTCCAACGGGGATCTCGATCGGGTGGACTCGACCGGTGCCGGGCTGGTTGCAGGGCGGCCGGGCGGGCAGCCGGAGGCGTACTGCCACCCGGCGATGCTGGACGCGATCCGCTACCTCGTCGACACCGGCTGCAAGTGGCAAGTTATTGAGAATTCGTCAGTTACCTCGATGGCCATGTCGCGTGGGAGTCGCGACAACCTGCTGCTGTGTCGTCGGACGAGAGCCTGGTGGCGGTCGCCCGGCTCTTGCGCGAGTTCCACGACCTGACGGCCGGCACCGCGTTGGCTGGAGACCACGAGGTGGTGTGTCACAACGACCTGTCGCCCATGAACACGGTCTATCGGCCGGTCAGCGGCTCGCTACGGCCGACGGCGTTCATCGACTGGGACCTTGCGGCTGGGACCTTGCGGCGCCGGGCGCCCGGATCCATGACATCGCTCATGTCTGCTGGCAGTACCTCGGTCTGGGTCCTGCCGTGGCTGACGTCGGAGAGACAGCCCGGCGCATGAGACTCATCGCTGACAGCTACGAGTTGTCGGACCGGCAAGGTCTGGTGCCCACGGTTTTGTGGTAGCAAGACCGCTGCTGGCGGGGCATTGAGACCGGGGCGCGTGCCGGTGACGTCGCCCTGGTCCGGCTGCGTGATGCCGGGGTGGTCAGGGAAGTTCAGGCGGCGTATCAGTGGGTTTCCGATCATCAGGGCGAGTTGGAATTCTCATTGAAGCTCCGCCATATTGAAGTGGCTGGTCAGCGGGGTGGCGTGACCCCGCTTCGGGGTGCTCGTGCTGGTCGTGGGCGGCAGTCTGTGGTGTAGATCGTCTGGCAGGGCGGTTTTGCCGATGAGTTCACCGTCCTCGAACGGTCTACCCAGCGACACGACCGTTCTCGACAGGAGTGCCATGTCCACCATCCAGCCAGTGATCTTGACTGCCGACCACGACGTCCTGCTCGGCTTCTATACGAAATTGTTCGGCGCCGAGGAGATCTTCCGGGTGCCGGAGGAAGGCCCGGTCTTCTACCTCGGCTTGCGCATCGGCGACACCGACCTGGGGCTGGTGGCCAAGACGGACCCGGGGACCGGGGCGGCACCGCGGATCCTGCTCAGCATCGGTGTCGACGACGTCGACGAGACGCTCGGCCGGGTAACGGCGCTGGGCGGCTCGGTCCGCGGCGGCCCCAACGACATGCCGTGGGGACAGCGCGTCGCCCACATCCAGGACCCCGACGGCAACCCGTTGAACCTCACCCAGCCGATCCCGGCTCAGTGACGCTGTTCCGGGTGCTTGTGGTCGCGCCAAGGAGTGTCCCGCCCATGCCTACAAGGCCGAGTAACGTCGTTGAGTCCACCCCGGCATTCTCAGGCCGAGCACCACTTCGGGATGCCGGCAAGAGAACCTTGTCGCCAGCCGCAAACGGTGCTCCCCGTACTCGGTGAAGTTCGCCGGCCCGGCTTCCGGCGCTCACCCAGGGCGATGCCGTAGGGGGCCGCTGATGCACCAACTTTCTGGGCAGAGGGGACAGCCGGACCCCTACGGCATACGAAGGCTCGTTCCGTCACCCCTCGTGGCGGAACGAGCCTTCGCCGTGCGTCCTCCAGTGCTGTGACTGAGCGCCCGAGTGGGTACCGTTCGTCAGATAGATGCTCAGAGCCTCAGAGAGGCGATGAGGACTTTCCGGGCACTCTGGCTCTTCTGAGTACGAGACTGAGTAGGGCGACGGTGTCGTCGGCCTGGGTGGCGGTGTTCGGATGGCTTCATGATGCCGACTCCTTCCGCCGCTCCCGCGGCGTCCGCTTTCCGCCGCCGGTTCAGGGTCCTGGGGCTGTCCGTAGCCGGGCCTGTTGCGATGTCCCTGCTCGTGGGCTGCACCGCCGAGGTGGGTGGTCCAGTCCGTTCCGAGGCGCAGTTTCTGGAGCATGTACGCGACACGCAGGTCGCCGGCGAGGACACGGTTCGCTTCCTGGGCTCGGATCCGGACTCCGTGATCCTGGGAAAGTCCAGGGCCAGCGCATCCTGCGTGGACGATCTCGGTGTGGACCGGGCTGACACCCACCGGGACCAGCCGTCCGTCTCCTGGGCCCCGGATTTCAAGGAGGGCGACGCCGGGTATCGCGCGGCGGTCGCCGACCTTCGCAGGTGGTGGTCCCAGCGGGGATGGAAGGTGACGACGCAGCCGGAGACTGACCCGGTCACCGGCAAAGCGACCGGCCTGGTAGAGATCCACACCACCGACGACCACGGCGTCGCGCTATCGCTGAGTCCCGGCCGACGTACCGGCGAGGGACTGGTCGTCGCCGACGGCGGCTGCGTCCGCCACGACGGCTACTGGGACACAGACGACTGGAGCCGCTTCTGAACAGAGCCAGCCACCGTGGTCGATGCGGGACGAATCAGGACACATGGGCACCCGCTGGAGGCGAAGGAGATCCCCGAGGCATACCTCAAAAGTCCACCTTCGCAGCCTGGTGGCTTGCCGACAACGATGTCCCGTCCCCCGTTCCACGGGACATCAGGGTTACGACGGCCGCCGACCGGTCAGAAGTACGAAGGGACGAAGTCGTAGCAGTAGTTGTAACCGCCGTAGTAGCTGTCCCCGTCGAGCAGCAGCCAGCCGCCGGTGCCCTTGCCCACGATGCCGTCCTGGCTCAGACCGTGACCCGAAACTCCCTGGTACCACTCGACCCACTTCTTCGTCTGGGGCCCCCAGAGGTGCTCTTCCGGCAACGGCCGACCCTTGCCCTTCGAATACGCCACGTCGTTGACCAGGTGCTGAACGCACCAGACCCCATGAATGTTGTTGGGGTAGCCGTCACCGATGTACGAGGCACTCGGCGAGGCCGAGGCCTGAGTGGCGAGCGCACCGGTCATGCCGGTGAGAAGCAATGCGGTACCTACGGCGGTCGCCGCCACCTTGCGGATACGCGTGCCGTTCATGATGCTTCCTCTGCTTCCTGTCGTTCGACGGTGTGCCCGACCCGACCAGATTTGCGAAGTGCCGTGTTGCTGTCAGGCCGATGGAGCCGGCCCAAGCCATCGATGCCGCCTAGCGGATCGATCACCCATCGCCGTCCTAACTCCCCGCAGGCGCCGACTTGGCTCCGACCACTGTCTGAGGCCGCTGTGGCCTAAAGGCTTCTCAGGGACGGCGTCCGATTCACGCCTTCTTTCTCCGGCCTCTGGTAGTCGAGACTCGGCAAGCTCCGTACAACTCCATGGTCGGCAGTCCGTCCGGAGCGCCGCAAAGGATTCGGTCCTGCCCGAACAGCGCAGCTCCGGCGCAGGCTGACGTCAGCTGACACAGGGGAGTTCGATGCTTTGCGTGCACTTCACGCTGGAGGACCTGCTGCAGGTCACCTTGGCGCCGGCTCCGGCACCGCTGATAGAACTGGTCCTTGCCACCGCCATGCTGCAACAACAGGGCATCGACCCGGTCTTCTCCCGATGGCAGCAACGAACGCTCCGGACTCTCCCTCGCACCGCACGCCCTCTTCTGGAACTCGTACCTCCGACGGGGAAGGGACCGCTGTTCCTTGACCCCCTCAGCCGGGGACTCGATGACGGGCTGGACCAGGTCCGGTCGAGCCCCACCGCGTTCGTGCGCGCCGAACTGCAACGTGTATGCGCCGCCGGTCGCCCGCAAACTCCGTGGAAAATCCACCTCGCCGAACAGGACCAAGATGCCTGGCAGTTACTTCAAGACGCGGTACGCGCCGGGTACAACGGTCTCCTGGCCCCCGCCTGGGACCGAATCACCTCCGGGTTCGACGCGGAGCAGGCGTGGCGCGCCCAGGTTCTCGCACGGCACGGGATCCGCGCGATGCTGGCCGGTCTGACCTCCGGAATCCGCTGGCGCGGAGCCGTCCTGGAGATCGACTCCCCCGAAAACCGTGAGATCCACCTGGCCGGGCGCGGCATCACCCTGCTGCCTTCGGCGTCCTGGGCCGGCCGGCCTCTGATCGGCGACTACCCCGGTCGTCCTGCGCTGCTGGTCTACCGCGCGGTAACTCCGCTGACGTTGCTGGAGGAACCCACGACCAACGATCCGGTGGCCGTCCTCCTGGGGCGCACCCGGGCCGCCATCCTCACTCTGCTCACCCGGCAACGCACCACCACCGAGGTGGCACGTGACCTCCGCATCAGCAAGTCCTCCGCCTCCGAGCACGCCAAGGCGCTTCGGCATGCCGGCTTGATTGTCAGCCAACGCGAAGGCCAAGCCGTTTGGCACACCTGCACGCCACTTGGGTTGGTACTCATCAGTGGGAGCAGCGCAACCGAGGCCGCTGATCTCGCGCGGTGAGTGCGTGGTTCGGTTCCCTGCGAGCAAGAGAACATGCAGCCAGCCTCGAGTCCGCGCTGCCGCATGGTGACCACAATGGGCGGGGGACGACACCTGGCGCATGGTCTGGGCACCCAGCACCGAGCCCGGCGCCGTCCCGGTCACCGCGATGCGACACACCGCCGCACCGACGACCGCCGCCGGTATCCCCAACCCCGACGAAGGCGCGCCCGCGACCTGGGCGGCCTGACAGGCGTCGCCAGACACGGCAAAGGCCTGTGCTCCTCGCGCTGCGCGGCAAGCACAGGCCCCGACGGGCTGATCGCCGGTACATGGAGACACGGGACTACGCCCCTCTCTCCCGCAGCACGACAGAGAGGATCTCCCGGCGCAAGTCGCTGCCGGGCTCGGTACGCACCCTCCAGGCGTACTTGGTCGGCTGCCAGATCCCCGAGGCGAAGTTCCCCGTGTGGGTTCAGGCGTGGGGACGCCTCCGCGGCAAGCAGCGCCGCGCCTGACTCCTGAGCGACGATCTCCTCCACCTCCCGGGCGCGCACCCCTGGTGTGGTCCCAGTGGTGGTGGATGCACGCCGGCCGCCGGGCGGCGGGCAGCCCTGCCTGAGCCGCTCGTGAAGCGGCGCCCGGGTGTTACAGGTGCCTTGTTCGATCACCCTGCGGGCGACCTCGCGCAGTTTGATGTTGTTCTCCTGGGAGAAGCGGCGCAGGACGTCGAAGGTCTGTTTGGTCTCGGATTGAGCCGCCGTGCGACCGTGGGTTCCTCAGCGGACGGTGTCGAACTCGCGCACCACCTGTGGCAGGGCCTTGAGGACCGTCGTACTGTGGTCGTACTCCCCTACGTCACTGAGCCGTTGGTCGGCTCCGTTGGCAATCAGCTGGCGCTGGCAGTGCACGGCGTTCGTAAAGGAGACGTCCTTGTCGCCCTTGGCGTGAAAGAGGTGCACCGGGACGTCGGGACGCCAGTCACACGTGGTGTCCATCACCTTCAGTTCGCGTCGAAGATTCCCCGTGGGGTAGCGCACCTTCTGAAGGAAGTCTTCGGTGAACAGTTGCTTCGAGGTTTTGGGCAGTGCGGCCGCGAGCTGCGAGGCCTCGTGGTCGCCGTCGAACAGCGTCTCCACGGCCTTGTCGTATGGGGCTCGGAACGCCTGGTTCGGGGCGCCGTACAGGCCGTACATCCGGTTCCACGCGGTTGCGAAATAGGCGAGGTACAGCGAGGACCGTTCGACCCTGTCGTCTGCCGCGGCGGCCTCGAAACCGCTCAGATCGAACGGGCCGGCGATCGGAGCGAGGGCGCCAGGACGGAAGTACGGGTCTACGCCCTGCTGGAGGGCCCTCCCGAACAGCATCGTGGCGGGGCCGCCCTGGGAGAACCCGCTGATGAGCACGCGCCGGTCGAGGCCGCGACCGTCCCTGCGGGCGAACGCGCGAGCCGCCCGCAACGCGTCCACTGAAGCCGTAACGGTCGCCTTCGGGTTCCCGTACGGATGGATTCCGGGGCCTTTTCCGAGGCCGAGGTAGTCCGGGGCAGATACCGCGCGCCCGGTGGAGGCGAACAGCAAAGCCGTGGCCCGGTCGGGTGATTCGTCGTTTACTGAGGCCACTGCTCCTCGGTACACCTCGGTGCCGTGCAGCCAGGACACAACTCGAAGGCTGCGTTCGTCGTTCTTCGGCATCGCGACCAACTCGCTGGCCGTGCTGGGTTTGCCCTTGAAATCGACGGTGCGGTACACGATTCGGTTGGCCCGCACGCCGTAGCGCACCTGTGTTGTATCGATACCCGCCTTGGCCAGGCGGGCTGTGACGCCCTTGGCGTCCAGGTCCACCACGGGGGTCACGGAGACCACCGAACCGCGCGCTGCGGGATGCTGGTGAGCAGGCGGGGAGGAACGCTGACTGTCGTCGTCACACCCGGCCGCCGCCAGTACGGTCACGGCACACACCAGGGCGAGGGCGGCGTGCTTGGCTGATCTTCCGTCGAACCGAGAAAAGTTCATGGCTGGACTCTGCCGTTCCCGGCGCACTCGGCACATTGCGACTAACACCCCACTTGGCAGGGGGTTCTCCCTACCCGTGCGGCTGACCCTGGAACTGGTTCATGTCCCGCTCCCCATTGGCCGATCGGTGCCGGAACGGAGCCTGCCGACTCTGGCGGGGGTGCGGTGGCGCGTGACGACGGCACGGAAACGGAAGGGGACACGATGAGACGCCCTCCGGTCGAGGCATCCTCTGGCAAGACCCAGCGCCGCAGGTCCAACCGAGGCTGCGATCGTCAGGCAAGCGCCGCCGCCCTCTATCGGATCGTACTCAGCCGCCTGCGTTGGGAGGGGCCTTTACAGGACTAGCTGCGGCGGCGCCTAGCGGGCGAGGACGGCTGCTGACATGATCCATCGCATGACATCCCAGCCACAGGTTCCGGTTCCGTCGCGCTACGCACGAGTCAACGCCTGGGTGATCAGCCGCGACAGTGATGCAGAAGTGCATTTCTTGAAGTCGGCGTTCGGAGCGGCCGAGACCCCCGGCTCCCGAATGCTCGATCCCGACGGTGATATCGGTCATGTCGAGGTCGAGATCGGCGAGAGCGTCATCATGCTCTTCGATGCCAAACCCGGCTGGCCATCGACCCCGTCTCACCTACGTGTCTATGTCGATGACGTCCGTGCGACTGTGGATCTGGCCATCGCGGCCGGCGCCCGTGTGGTGACCCACCCGACCCTGCTCGCCTTCGGCGAGCGCGTTGCCCGTGTGCGAGACCCCCAGGGACATCTGTGGTGGTTGCACGAGCGGGTAGAGGACGTCGCCCCTGACGAGTTGGCCAGCCGTTTTGCCGATCCGGACGCTCAAGAGGCCATGGCCTACGTCCAGCGAACACTGCGGGAAGAACTGGGGACGGCCCCTGCGAACCAGCCGTAACCGACCTGTCCCCTGCAGCGGGCGGCGAGAGGTGCTGGCGCCGCAGCCGGCGCCAGTGCTGCGAGCGGCAAGCCGACGAACAGAACGCTGCCGTCGCCTTCGCCCACGGCATCAGCGGACCACCGCACCCGCGACATAACCGCGGCCCGTATTGTCTCCCGGTACCACAATCAGCCGCAGTCGGGAAACGCCCTCCCTGCGCATCCGTCAGGCGAGGTCAGTCAGGTCTTCCGCGAACACGTGCGACAGAGGTTGCGGTCCCACATACTGCTGGCAGTTGCACTGACCAGCCTTGTAGCGCAGCGGCTTCTTGTTCTCATCCCAGGCCGTTGGCACTTCGACACGTTCGTGGCACTGGCCCTGCTTGTCGTGCTTGGCGAGATGGTGCGTGCATCCGCACACTGGCTCCGGCTTGCGCGCCGCTTCGATGGCCAACCGTTCCTGCTTCGCCGCCTCCAGCAACTGCAACTTGCGCTCATGCCGATTGAGGAGTGCGGTACGGACGTTGTCGGCTGCTGTGGGCCAGCATAGATGCTCATCCGAGGCACTTGGAGGTCGCGCAGATAGGTGGCTGGCGGGCCTGGCTGACGGATTGGAACAGGCAATGATCGTGGAGTGGCGACGCTCTGTGACCGCAGGAGATCCTGTGCCCGCGCTGGCATCATGGCTGACCGAACCGCTGTGGGAACGGTTGCCGTGTTGGCGACATCCCGGCGGTGGCGGTACCCGTCGACGCGTCGTGGCCGGGAGCGGCTGCTTGGAGGGCAGCGGTCAGGTAGCGGTGAGCGATGTCCAGTTCGGCCGGGGTGAAGTCCTCGGCTGCCGCGACCAGGTTGGCGATGAGCGGGCCGAAGAAGGACCGGCCCAGCTCCATGGCTTTCTGTTCCACCGTCAGCACGACCCGTCGTCGGTCGTTTTCATCGCGCCTACGCCGGACGAGCCCCAGGCGCTCCAGCCGGTCGAGCAGGGCAGTGGTGCCAGCCGAGTTGAGCCGTAGCGCCGCACCGAGTCGGCTTGGGGTGACGTCGGTGCCCGCCCGGTCGGCGTCAAGCAGATGGATCAGAGCCCGCAGATCAGTCGTGTGCAGGCCGTTTCGCGCCGCGAACTCGGCGCCGCGCAGGTCGAATTCCACGGTTACCGCGCGCAATAGGTGGACCAGCCGCATCGCGGGGTTGGTGTCATCACTCACCGGGCTAGTATCTCGCTGAGCGAGACACTTGGTCAACGAGACGATTCCCTGGGGGTTCACCGTGTCCTCATCCCAAGATTTCTTCGCCGCCTACGACGCACTCCTCGCCCGCTGGCCCACCGGTACCACCGAGATCGACGTTCCCACCCCGTACGGCACCACCCGCGTCCACGCCTACGGCCCCGCTGACGCCACCCCAGTCCTCCTTCTGCACGGCGGCGGCTCCACCGGCGCGGTCTGGTTCGCCAATGCCCCGGCACTCGGCACGCAGCACCGGGTGCTGGCCGTCGACATCCTCGGCGATGCCGGACGCAGCGTCCCCGGCGGGCGCCCGCTGCGCACAACCACCGACCTCATGGCCTGGTTGGACGCACTGCTCGACGGCCTCACCGTGTCCCGCACACACCTGCTGGGCCACTCCTACGGCGGCTGGATCGCCCTGGCCTACGCCCTGCACGCCGCACGGCGGGTCGATCGGCTGGTACTGCTCGACCCGACCCAGTGCTTCGCCAACTACCGCCTGGGTTTCCTTCTGCGCTCGCTGCCGATGCTGTTGCGCCCGACGGAAGCCCGTGCGCGGGCCTTCCTGGACCGCGAAACCGCAGGGACCGACACCGACCTGGGTTGGAAGCGGCTCTATGCCTTGGCGGTCTCGGGCTTCTCGAACCGGAAACTGGTCGTCGGCCGCCGCCCGGACCCCACGGAACTGAGCGTCCCGCTCCTGCTCCTTCTCGCCGGCCGCAGTGGCACCCACGACGCCGCGAACGTCGCAGCCCGCGCCCGCAAGGCCGTACCGGACGCCCGGATCGAGATCCTCGCCGAGCTCACCCACTTCGCTATGCCCACCGCCGTGCCCGAGCAGTTGAACCACTGGATCACCGACTTCCTGGCAGACAACCAGGGGAAGTAAGCCGTCCCGGGCCTGGTTTGAAGGGAGACCAAGCGGAGCGGATTGCGCTGAGGGCCATTCAGCGGCGCGATCCACACTTCGGGGGAAGGCACGCGGTCGTTCATGGTCGGCGGAGGGGACCTCCCTCCCAGCGATGGGTGGTCCAGGCTCAGTGGATCAGGCTACGAGCGGTGATGATCGCGTCGGCAAGGTCGAAGAAGCCTTCGATGACACTGATCCGCCGTTCGTAGCAGCGCGCGAGCCGGTGGAAGGCGTTCTGCCAGGCGTGGGTGCGCTCGACATGCCACCGCTGGGTGGCCTGGACCGGCGCCCTGGTCCCCTTGCGGGCGATCCGTGCCGTGCAGGCCGCGCTCACCAAGCAGGGCGCGGGACTTGGCCGAGTCGTAGCCAACGGTGTCACGGGCGTCGGACAGGGCACGGGGGAACGGTGGATCTGCGCCATCGGACAGAGAACTTCGTCGCCTGCTGTTCACCGAGCTGAGTGCCCATGGAGGTACGGCGGGCGACGGCGCGGCCGGCAGAGCCTTTGTCAAGGTGTATACCGAGGCCGTGAAGACGGTCTTCGACCAGTCGGGCTTCGCCCACCAGGTGATGGCCAACGGCGCGGGCGCCCTGCTCAGCGCATCCGAGGAACTCCTCAAGCACGGCGACAAGGTCGCAGCCACGCTCTTGGAACAGAGCCCCATCACGCCCGGGATCGATGCTCAGCCGGCCGGCCCCGATTGCAGTCCTCGCGCCAGCCACAACGCCGAGGACCTGCCGAACGTCGTCGGCGAGACCAGCGGCATCGATCAGTACCTGTTCAACGAGCGATTCCTCGGACAGCCGCACAAACTGCGGGCCGTCGCCAACACCTGGCGCAGCGCGGCCAAGATCCTCCACGACGCCTACGGGGACTCCCGCGACGCGTGGACGTCGGCCCCCCTCGATCAGGCCGGCCATACGGCTGACACGGTGGAGTGCTTCTTCGAGAAGTTCGTCGGCAAGACACCACCGCCCGGCGAAGTGGGCGATCGCGACACTCTCCTGGCGAACCTCCCAACCGCCTGCACGATGCTCGCCAACGCCTGCGACGCCTACGCCGACCACGTCGAAACCGCCAAACAGTGACTTCCCATGGAGAACAGCGGACTCGACGGTGACTTCCTGTGGCCCTGAGAACAGCCACGCTTCGGGGGTGACGGCCACGACGGCGGCCTGCATGACCTCATAGCCGGGGACACGCGCATCACCTCGCTCGGCAAGATCCCTCACGCACTGGACAGCTCTCGGTCCCGAGTGACCATGCCGCTGATGGTGGACGGGTTCCGCAACGTCGACGGGATGGCCGTCGACGCAAAATACGTGAACAAGCCGAACCAGCCGTGCTACCGCTCGCTGGAAGACCTCCACAAGAACCATGCGACCAACGACAGGGACTTCCTCTACGACAATGACCGTCAGGAACTGCGAAAGTACGCTGCCGCGCTCAATGACCCGCGTAACAAGGAGATCCGTGGCATCGAGACGATCACCAGCAACCAGGAGTCCGTCCCGTATTGGCGCATCATGATGGCTGCCTACGGCGTCAAAGGCCACGCCCGCTACGTCCCCTGACCACCGCCACCCGCACGCACAGGAAGTACCGCTATGGAACCGGAAAAGGTCGCGGAACTGCGTACCATGTTCGTTTTCACCCCTCCTCACGGACACCGCTGGGGGCTGACCTTCGAGGTGCTGGAAGCACGGCTGCGCGAGCGTAATCCAGACACGTTCATCCGTGTCGATGACGGGGGAGACGGACCGGTCCGCGGGGCGTCGATGATCTTCGGAATCACTCTCGATGCCGAGGACCTCGAAGGCCTGGCCAGCCTGGAGCCCGAGGGCGTGTCCGTACTGGATTGCAACGCCCACTTGGCGGCGCGCTTCGCGTTGTGGCTCCGGAACAACGTGGCACCTGCTGACGTCCCGGTCATGTTCAATACGGAGTGGGGGATCGAGGAAGGCCTCGAGCGTACTCTCGTCCCCGACGCCATGCGTCCCCGGATCACCGCTGCCTTCGTCAGGCACATCGAGGAGAACGGCGGCCTCGACTGACAAGGCCCAAACACGGTCGCTGCGGTCACCGGCGTTGGCCACCAGTGAGACGTGGTTGCCGGGACAAGGACTCCTGGTCTTCAGGCCGGCTCTGGCCCTTGCCGTCGAGCTGTTCTCCTTCCTCTGATCCGACCTGCTCCGCCACATCGACTGTCAGCTCGACCTGCACCCCGGGCAGAGGTCACCCGCGGCGTCGGCTCCCGCACCGCCGCCCTGGCCATGGTGCCAGCAACGGTGGCGCGCGGTCTGTTCCGGCTGGGGCTGATGCACCCCGAGATCACCATCGTCTGCCGACTTTGCCTATGCCGGCACGCTCGTTGACTGGGCACTGCCCGAGCACTCCGAGGCGATGCTCGCCCTCGCCGGCGATCACGCTCATGACGCACCGACTCACCCGACGTCCCGTCCATCCCGTCCACCGGGCTGGGCGAAGCCTCGCGCCGTGGAGGCTGTTGCAGCAGCCTGGGTAGCTGGATTGAACGGGAGTTGAGTCCAGCGCCTCGGCGTCGGTGACGTTGAAGGCGCCCCACACCGGAGTCCACCCGGCGCCCTTGACGGGCGAGTGCCGTACGCCGGGCCGCTTCCACGCTGGAGAACGTCATGCTTCGTGATCGGGGTCGAGTACCACCCTGAACCTGTTGCCTTCCGGATCCGTCATCAGGGCTTCCACGGGTTCATGGAGTTCGACCAGAGAAGCGCCCTTGGCGATCAGCGTCTGAACCTGCTCGGCGACCGTTCCGACAAGGACGGTGACGACCGGCAGCACAGCCGGAGATTCCGCTTCGCCGACGCTGTACGCACCAAAACCCGGAATACTGCCCCAGAACCTGATCATTTTCTCCGGGTCTACGGCTTCAAAATGAACATGCATGCTCAACTGTCTCACTTTCATCTGTGCGACCGAAACCCGTAACGGCCTACCGAATCGATCCGGCAGGCCGTTACAGGTGAACGGATTTCAGCAGTCGATCACGGTGTTGTGCGAGTCCGCGATTCCGGTTCGCTGAAGCGTTCGTGGGATCACTGGGCAGTTCAAAGACCGGTTCTCAGCTTGTGCTTTATGGTCGTCGGCTTCGTTGAGGTCAGCAGCGCACGCGGGCGGTGTCGCTCAATTTCGTACTGCCGTAGCTCGCCGATCCGGTGTCGCCTTGTGTGAGCCACCACGTCCCGTTCACCACCGCTCCCTTCAGTCACGACTTCAGGCGGGTTGCCTGAGCGACCGAGCTCCGTAGTGCCGAATTGTCCGTCGAACTGACTCCCTCACGCGGAAGTTCACCAGACGTGTGGGCGGCCTCCGTCCGACTCTGGGCTCCGACCAAGGAATGCACCGAACCAGAACGAGGGCCGTGGGGATGAGTCTGCCGCACCTCGATGTCCCCGGGGGAAGTGTTCGCCGAAGCGTCATGCTTCCGAGACGACTTCTTCGACTGCCTTACCGCCCGCGAGGACGAACTGTTTGAGCTGGCCGACGCGTTGCTGTGTGCGGACGGGTCGGTGACTACGCCGGTGGACCTGACATTGGTGGCCGGACATCGGCGCGGACACGGCGCGATGTACGACGCGTTGAACAACGGGAACGTCGACGTGCCGCGACTGCGACAAGTGTTAGCCGGGTTGCCCATGCCGCAGGCTGCCGACGGGCGCTTGGTCCTGGCGGTGGACATCACCCACCGGCTCTGATCGTCTTCGACGCCGGCTACCACGCTCCACGCATGGCGCACCTGCTGAAAGGGCTGCCAGTGGAGGTTCTCGAGCAATGCGCACGGACCGCGTGATGCGCAAGCCGGTCCCGGTTCCCTGGATCTCGCCGCCGGAGGGTGGATGGCCGCCGAAGCACGGCAAGCAGTTTCGCTTTGCCCGCCCGGAGACATGGGGTGATTCGGATGCCGCGACGGTGCAGGTCACGGACCGCTACGGGACTGCGCGGGCGCTGGCCTGGGACCGCATCCACCCCAGGCTGACCACTCGGTCCGCGTGGATCGACCACACCGGCCCTCTGCCGGCGATCGAAGGCACCCAGATCCTCTTGGAAGTCGACCGCTTGCCCGCCGGCGGGGACCCGCTGCCACTCTGGCTCTGGTCGTCCGCCACCGGCCTGAGCGGCGAAGACGACGATCTGCGCTGGCAGGCGTTCCTCCGCCGGTTCGACCTGGAGCACACCTTCAGAATGATCAAGCAGACGCTCGACTGGACCCGTCCGAAACTCCGCACGCCCGCGGCAGCGGACCGATGGACCTGGCTGATCATCGCCGCCCACACTCAACTCCGCCTCGCCCGGCCCTTCGCCGAGGACCTCCGTCGGCCCTGGGAACGGCATGCAGAACCCGGTCGACTCACCCCCGCCCGCGTCCGCCGCGGGTTCAGGAACCTGCGCCCCCACATGCCTTGCCCAGCCCGTGCACCCAAACCGAACCGGCCAGGTCCCGGCAGGCCCCTTAGCTCCAAGAACCGACACCCCGCCACCCGCTACGACGTGGGCAAGACCATCAAACGACCCGAGACGATCACCGAAGGCAACCAGGCCAGACCATAAGGCACAAGCTATGCCTTGATTGGTGCGGCCGACCTGGCGGCCTGCTCGATCTTCGCGCAGTAGGCTGCACGGGCTTCCTCGTCGATCTGCTGTTCGTGTTCGGCGCGCACCCCGGTCCGGCCGTCGAGGCCCTCGCGCAGGATATCGGCGTGCCCGGCATGCCGGATGGATTCGCCGAGGACATGGACCATGACGGCGAACAGGTTCGTGTTGGGATAAGGCTCCGGCCACCACGGCACGTGGCCGGGGGCGTCGAGGGGAAGCTCGTTGATCGTCGCGTCCGAGTGTTCCCACGTGCGCTGGTAGAACCCGATGATCTGATCACGGGTCTCGTCCTCGGTCGCCCACAGATCGCTGCCGTTGTAGTCCTGCCATCGGGGCAGCGGTTCGGGGGAAGGGCGGTCGAAGACCTCGCCGAAATACCTGGCCTCGACGGTGGCCACGTGCTTGATCAAGCCGAGGAGGTTGGTCCCGGTCGCTGTCAAAGGTCGGCGGGCGTCGTATTCGGACAAGCCGTCGAGTTTGCAGAGCAGCGCCTTGCGGTCCCGCCGCAGTCTCCCGTGCAGGTTGTCTTTCGCGAATTCATCGATCATGCGGCATGAGCCTGCCATGGGCTGCTCGTGGTCTCAAGATCCCGTATGCGGTCCGCGACGACTGCCAGAGCCGAGGCCTGGCCATGGCCGCCGCCCTGACCTGCTACAAGAAGCTCGCGAAACTTGCCACGTGAGACACCCTCTCAGTCCGAGGCCACCCGTCCGATGATCGCCGTGACCGCTCGCCGCACCCTTGGCACCGGCCCGAGGCTCTCTCTCAGGGCATCCGCGCCGCACAAGCCGACCTTCTCGACGCACTGCCCGGTGTCCATTAGCACGATGGCGCCGTAGGCCCTCCGGCCGCGTACAACCTGGGATCGTGGAACGGTCGCGGCGACCGTTCCACGAATGCAAACGACTGATGTGACAGTGACGTCAGCGAGAGCAACGGCGAACACTCTGGCGGTGGTGACCACCACCGCCATCCAGACCCCACCGAGCAGTCCGGTGGGGTGATCGTTCTCAAGTCCACCAGGGTGAACTCGGCCCAGGGCCGGGATCGGCGGTGGGGCGGGGCGGTCCGGTGCCCAGCGGGCGGCGGTCGGTCACCGCCCGATCACCCCGGCTTCCCGAGCGGGGACAGCCAGATGACGAGACGCTCGGTGCGACAAGCCCGCGCCGGACGCTCAAGCATCTGCCCGACGGCTGCCGGGTGCGGGCACGTGGGCCGGGTCGTCGGTGCGCAGGAGAGAGTTGGCCAGTACCGACAGCAGGTGCGGCCACCACGTGGGATGCGCTCGCAGCAGATGGCGTAGGGCGGGGCTGTTCTCAACGGTGTGGCGGCAGTAGTCCCCCCACGGGCTGGCGCTGCCGCTCTCGGGGACCCGCTCGTGTACGTGTACTCCGCTGCTCATCACGTCGGCGAGAAGTTCCGCGAGGGTGATGACGGCCTCACGCTCGGGGCCGGCCCCGGGGAGCGGCTTACCGCCGTAGAAGTACTCCCGCATACCCTCCCGCCCCAGCGTGAGGATATGCACCTCGCGCAGGGATCCAAGTACCGTGTCGTTCACCGACACAGCCGCCACGACATTGCTCACCTTCGCCTGCTTGACGGCCACCTGCGTCTGCCGCGCGGCCGCCTTCGTCTGCCTGGCCAGATAGAGCATCGACCACGTGTTGAGACACACCGCGAGTGCCGCCACTAACGCGCCCACGCCCTCTGCCGACATGCAGCCCCCCGTCTCGCACACATGCGCAAGAAGCAGTACCGCGAGGACCCGCTCCGGCAACGGCCGGAACAGAACCCGTCCGTCAGCAGGCAGTGCGGTTCAGGACGTCCTTCATATAGACATCGACCTCCTGGTCCCGCTGGCCGCGAGGCCTGGGACTCCGGCGCCTTCGCGTGGACGGCCAAGGAGCGCGAGGCCTACGCCAACGATCTGGGCGACGACCGGGTGCTGATCGTGTGTCGGCCGCGTCGAACCGGTCCAAGGCGGACCAGGACCCGTCCATGTGGCTACCGCCGGCCGCCGGCTACCGCTGCACCTATGTCACCGACTGGGTGACGGACAAGACCCGCTGGGGCTTGAGCGTCGATGCCGCCGAGCAGACAGCGCTCGCTGAAGTCCTGAGCAGCTGTCGGGACGTTACCGTCACTGTCACCCAGGCCCGCTGAACCTCCGGCCCGCACTCTGGCTCCCGCCGGGCCCCGGGGCCGACGCGTCATCGCCGGCGATCGGCGTGCGAACGCCATTTGCGCGGTGAACGGAAGGGCCGGATTCGCCCGCCAGTTGAGGGTTCGGACCGCTCCTCCCCGTCAAGGGCGCTTACGGCGTCATGTATCCGCTCCGGCCGCCGGTACGGCGTGGCGTTGCCGCTCTACCGCTCGGCGGTGCCGTCCTCACCGTCAATCTCGTAGATCCGTCCTTGAAGCCGTTCACCGGCCCAGTCCAGCCCGACGTCCAGGTCAAACCAGTGCCGATCCTTGCGGACTTCGGGCGGTGAGAGGTTCACCGCCGCCCAGGAGAACACCCCCAGGAGGATGGAACGCCCGTGCTGTGTGGTGCGCACGGACAACGCGAACGGCGCGGCGAGTGCCGCGCGGGTGACCAACATGACCTGTTCGTCTTCAGGATGCCGACGTCCACCCGTGAGAAACCGGGGCGTTTCAAGGATCTTGACCCACTCGACCACTGCGTCTGCCACCTGGGCGCGCAAGGACGCTTCGATGCCCTTCCGGACGGCGGTCGCGGGATCATCGCCGAGCCAGCCAAGCCAGTGATCAGGATCAGTGAGCTTGCTGAAGTCGTCCTGTGGCACCCCGTGACGGGGATTCTCCTGGTACTCACCTGTCAGCTTGCCGTTGCTATCCACCAGCCACGCGCCGCGGATTGCCTCGGGAGGTACGTAGCCGTTCGGGTCGTCGATGTACGTCGGGTCGATCTCGGCGACGCTGCCACCGGGATTCTCAGCAGCCGCAGCCAGTAGCGCCGGCTCGTTCGGTATGCCCTTACGTCGGCTTCGCGAGCCAAAACGCCCCACGTTCCCACCCTCACCGTTGCCTGCCCAGTTGACTGCGATTGTGCCGCATCGGTCAGGACCGCATGAGAGGGGCGTGACGGCGACTGGTAGGTCGACAACTGGATGCGGTGACTCGGCCGTGCGGGTCACTCGCCGAACACGAGGTCCGCGTCGGGCGGGCAGGGGAATGGAATGTCGCGGGCATAGAGCTGGGTGACGGGGAGGAGGGGGATCGGGCCGTCGAACCACGGGCGGCCAGCCCTGATCCGCTCCAAGGTCTCCAGCTCCTCGGGGGTCCACTTGGGTGCCTCGGGGTCGAGGTGCAGCCGCTCGGCCTCTGCGGCGCGGACGCGGCGGTGGAGCCGGATGTCATCCGGTGGGTGAGTGGACCACCGGTGCCGCCCTGCTGTTGTGCGGCTCGTCGCAGTACGGCCACGGCTCGTCGGGGGGGGGGCGGTGGGGCGCCCCCCCGGCCGCTTTGTTGTCCGGAGTGTGCCCGGCGGCCCCGGGGTCGGCTTTCTATG